>CAJUQB010000155.1:6731-7938 GCA_910588285.1 uncultured Lachnospiraceae bacterium | reverse complement strand
GCACTGCATGATGAAAATGACAGGTAAAGCCTTTGCCAAAAAACTGTTTGGGGCAAAATATGAACGGCTCTCACGGACGCTTTTGATTGATGTGATCATATTTTGGGGGCTGTATATCGCAGGCTTTCAGGTGCAGATTGCGGCATCTGTACGAATCCTGATGATAAGCGCCTTTACAGCCGGCGTAATGTGGCAGGCCCTTTCTTCCAAAGATAACGCTGTGGAACTGAAACATATGCTGATGCTGCCGCATCAGTCCCAAAAGTTTGTCTTCTCCTATGTGGCGGCGTTGGGATGCTATACGGTCCTTACAAAGACAGGACTGCTTCTGGCGGTTCTGTTGGCCGTTTCTGCATGGAAGCCCATAGAGATGGTAGGAATAGTCATCAGTATGCTTCATGCGGTCCTTATGGCCGCCGCAGCCTACTGTCAAAGAAAATATTGGTATGCGGGCGGCATCTGGGCAACTGCCATAGTGTCCGCCATTCTGTTTTTAGGAAACAGATCATGGTTTGGATTGCTGCTGCTTGCGAATAGTTTTATTGCTATTCTGATTTTGTGGAAGTCAGACGGATACGCTTTTTATCAGGGGGAGAGTGAGAAAAGCCATGCTATTAAGCAACGGAAGAGAGGTTCCTTATGGCGGTACTTTTTCCGGTATTTGAGCTGCCACAGGAATTATCTGGTCAATACTGCTGTGATGTGGTGCGTAGCCATTGTAATGCCGTATTTCTTAAGAGAAATGGCCGGGCTGTCTGTTGTCCCGGTGGGCTTTGCAATTTTATCCCTGAATACGCCCATCTGTATCCTGCTGTCCTGCGACCGTGACCTGGAGCAGGCAGTCCGTTTCCTGCCCGGACAGAGACGGCGCTTTTGCATCCCATACTGCCTTTTTATCTTTTCCTGTAATATGGCGGCGGATGTGCTATTCCTCTTAAGCTGGCAGATACAAAACGGCGGTGTCACTGCCTTAACGATTGCCGGGGCTGTTTTCTTTGCCCTGCAGAGTGCGGTGCTGTCTGTACTCCTGGAATGGTTTTATCCCATCCGTGGCTGGAAGATTGAAAGCGACCTGTGGCATCATCCCCGGAAATATGTGGTTCCTGTGGTAATGCTGCTGCTCGCGGGAGGCGCTTGCGTATGGCCGGTAATGCTGTATGTCCTGCTGGCTCTGTTGGCTGTGGAAATAGCAATTTTACTTTTTATA
>CAJUQB010000155.1:4876-6631 GCA_910588285.1 uncultured Lachnospiraceae bacterium | reverse complement strand
AAAAAAGATATTATATGTAGAAGATGATTTAAGCCTGATTGAAGGCCTGAAATACACACTTGAGAAAAATGGTTTCCTGGTAGATAATGCCCGTACTGTAATGGAAGCATATCAATTCTTCCGGGCAGGCCAGTATGACCTTTTGCTGCTGGATGTTACGCTGCCGGACGGGACAGGCTTTGATATCTGTAAGGAAGTAAGAAAAACCTCTGCTGTCCCGATTATATTCCTGACAGCTTCGGATGAAGAGATCAGCATTGTAAAAGGATTGGACATGGGCGGGGATGATTACATTACCAAACCCTTTAAATTGGGGGAGGTCCTTTCAAGGATCAACGCATTGCTGCGCCGTTCGGGGCAGCAATTTCATAAGAGTGATACGATTCTGGAATCCGATGGGATCCGGATTGACCTGTCTGAGCGGACCTGCTGGAAAGGGGAAACGGAGATCCCTTTAACATTGGTGGAATATAAGCTGCTCTGCCTGTTTTTGAAGAATCCAGGACGCATCCTGCCAAGGGAACTGATCTTAGACCGCCTTTGGGATGGGAACGGCAGCTATGTGGATGACAATACCCTTTCCGTCTATATACGCAGGCTGAGGAGGAAGATTGAAGATGACCCGAATTCCCCCACAAAGCTTTTGACGGAAATTGGGTTTGGCTATAAATGGGCCAGGGAGTGATGGAAGATGAAAACAATGGGAAAAGAAACAAGGAGGATGCTGTGCTGCCTGCTTGCTATCTGGCTGGCTGCGGCAGCAGGTTTCACGGTCCTTTTATCCTATATGACGAATGATTACCAGAAAACAATGGTGGAGCATGATTATGGGACGGCAGGGTATCTGGTCAACCACCCGGACACAAATGTGGCAGCCGCGTTTACGAAAGACAAAACGGACTCTGACCTGGAGGCCGGAAGGCGGATCCTTAAGGAAGCAGGCTACCATGGAAATGCAGATCCCAGACTGATTCCTGCCGTATATGCTTACCGAAAGCATACCGCCGTCTGGATCGGAGGTATGTTTTTTTGCGTTTTTCTGGCTGTTTTTCTGACAGTTTTTATCTACATCTGGAAACAAAACAAAGCGATAGCAAAGGCAGATACTGTGATTACCCGGTTCCTTTTAGGGGATACGGGACAGAGGATCGACAGCGAGGAAACCGGGGACTGGTACAGCCTGTTCCACAGGATCAATGAGCTTGCCTCTGTCCTCTCTGCCCAGGCAGAACATGAAAAACAGACGCGCGAATTTCTGCAGGGTATGATCTCAGATGTTTCCCACCAGTTAAAGACGCCCCTGGCAGCGCTAAGGATGTATGATGAGATTATGGCGCAGGAGGGAACGGACAGGGAGGCCATCCATGCATTCAGCCAGAAATCCCTGCGGGAAATACGCCGGGTGGAGGATGTGGTTTATACGCTCTTAAAAATAGCCAGGCTGGACGCAGGCACGGTCAGGATGGAAAAGACGGAGGAAAACATGGAAATGCTCCTTAAGGATGTGACGGAACGCTTTGAGACACTGGCAGCCCAGGAAGCGAAAGAAATTGTGTTATCCGGGAGCAGCGATGTTTTCCTTTACTGCGATGCCCTTTGGATGTCGGAAGCTTTGGGGAATGTGGTAAAAAATGCGCTGGAGCATACCGACAGAGGTGGGAAAGTAGTAATCAGCTGGGAGAGGACGCCCCTTCTTACAAATATTGTGGTGGAAGACAACGGAACAGGAATCCACCAGGAGGATATCCATAATAT
>CAJUQB010000155.1:0-4776 GCA_910588285.1 uncultured Lachnospiraceae bacterium | reverse complement strand
TTCATCTTACAAAAGAGTAAGATGAAATTCATGTGAGAGTAAGACCCATCGGGTATGATAATTCCCGAAAGGCAGGTAATAAATATGAAGATTCTTGAAGTACAAAATCTATGCAAGACCTATGGAAAAGGGGAAGCGGAAGTCCGGGCACTTGACCATGTTTCCTTCTCCGTGGGCAAAGGGGAATTTATCGCAATCGTAGGCGAATCCGGTTCCGGAAAAAGCACGCTTTTAAATGTGGTGGGAGCCTTGGATAACCCGACCTCCGGGAAAGTGCTGATTGATGGGAAGGACATTTTTTCCATGCCCGAAAAGAAGCTTACGGTGTTCCGCCGCCAGAATATCGGGTTTATCTTCCAGTCCTTTCACCTGATCCCGGAGCTGAATGTAGAGCAGAACATTACATTCCCTTTGCTTCTGGACTACCAGAAGCCGGATCAGAAGTATGTGGAGGAGTTGCTGGAGATCTTGGGATTAAAGGAGCGCAGGAAGCACCTGCCCAGCCAGCTTTCCGGAGGACAGCAGCAGAGGGTTGCAATCGGAAGGGCGCTGGCGGCCCGCCCTGCCATCATCATGGCGGATGAGCCTACCGGGAACCTGGATTCCAAGAACAGCCAGGAGGTCATCACCCTCTTAAAATCCATGTCGGCCAAGTACAGGCAGACCATCCTGATGATTACCCATAATGAGAACCATGCGGATGCAACAGACCGGGTACTGCGCATGACGGACGGAAGGCTGAAGGATTTGGGGGTGGCAGCGAGATGAGAAGTTATCTTGGGCTGATACCCCAGTATGAAAAGGTCCACCGCAAAAATAACCGGATTTCCGTACTGTGCATCACGCTTTCGGTATGCCTTGTAATGGCGATTTTCAGTATGGCGGACATGGCGATGCGCTCCCAGAAGAATTATTTTATTAAAACCAATGGCGAATATCATGCGGCGCTCCATGATGTGGAGGCGGAGACGGCAGAACTGGTGTCGGCAAGGGTTGACGTGGCTTTATCAGGATGGGTCTACCAGGGCAGTACGGGGATATTGTCCGGCAAAGCCGTCAGTTTTGTGGGGGCAAATGAAGGAACCATGGAATCCCTGACCGAAATGGATATGACGGCCGGGACATACCCTTCCCTGCCGGACGAGGCGCTGCTGAATGAAAACGCCATGGGGCAGCTGGGTCTGTCCATTGGCGACAATGTGACGGTTACGGTTCCGGACGGCTCGCAAAAACAGTACCGGATTACCGGAACCCTTGCGGATATGGGCTCCATGCTGAAAGCGGATATCTGCGGGATGGCGCTGAGCGAAGAGGGCTTCCTTGCCATTGCAGATGAAAACGCGGCAGACGGAACCACCTACCGCATCCAGTTTAAGAGCGGCGCCCATATTCAGGAGGCCATAAAGGAAATCAGGAGCCAGTTTGGCCTTTCTGACGGCCAGATCTCAGAAAATACCGCTTTGCTGGGTCTGATGGGACAAAGCGAGAGCAATATCATGCAGGCACTCTATCTGATCGCGGCGATCCTGGTTTTCCTTGTTTTGATTGCAGGGACGGTGATGATCTCCGCAAGCTTTCACACGAATGTGTTGGAGAGGACGAAAGATTATGGGCTGCTGCGCTGTCTGGGGGCATCCAGGAAACAGGTAAAGCATTTTGTGATCCTTCAGGGGCTCAGGCAGAGTGCGAAGGGCGTTCCCATTGGCCTGCTGGCAGGCCAGATTGTGACATGGGCTGCCTGCCTGTTACTCAAATCCATCAGCGGAGACCGGTTTTCTGAGGTTCCGCTGTTTGAATTCAGTATCGCCGGTATATTGGCAGGGATTGTGGTGGGCTTCCTGATCGTCCTCCTTGCTTCCCTTTCCCCGGCGAAAAAGGCCTCCAGGGTTTCCCCTGTCACGGCAATCAGCGGAGGCTCCCAACTGACGCAGAATAAGCGTGCGGCAAATACAAAGCTGTTCCATGTGGAAACAGGCATGGGCATGTTCCATGCGTTGTCCGGGAAAAAGAATTTATTCCTGATGACCTGTTCCTTTGCCATCAGCATCATGCTTTTCCTTGCTTTCCAGGTGATGGTCGTCTTCCTGGGCCAGGGCATGCCTGCATTAGCCCCGTGGGCGGGGGATGTATCTGTGACAGCTGCTGCAGGGCTGGAGGCTTCTGTAATAGAAGAAATCGAAGCTGTCGATGGTGTGAAGCGTGCTTTTGGCAGAATGGAATACGGCGGCTTATCTATTTCTTCCGATACCGAGAGCGGAACGGCCACGCTGGTTTCCTATGAAGAGAATCAGTTCAAATGGGCAAAAGAGGAACTGAATGGAGGAAATATCGATGCGGTTTCGCAAGGAACCGGGGATATCTTAGTGTCCTACCGGGATGGCATGCAATGGAAGGCCGGGGACACCGTGACGCTCCATACGCCTTTTGGGGAGAAACAGGTGAGGATTGCGGGTATTCTTTCTTCTACAAATGCGTCAAGTGAAGCGGGAAGCCTTGGATACATCATATGCTCAGAACAGCTGTTTACGGAGAGCATCGGCGGGTTAGGCTATTCGGCTGTGGATATACAGCTTGCAGGCAGCGGCACGGATGAGACAGTGTCGGCAATACGGAGCCTGCTTCCATCTGATGTCTCCATTGCAGATAAACGGCTGTCAAATTCGGAATCCCAGAGTTCCTACTATACAGGTGCGGTGTTTATTTATGGATTCCTGCTCATCATTGCGCTGATCACCGTGTTCAATATCTTTAACAGTATGAATGCCAGCGTGGCGGCAAGGACCAGACAGTATGGCGTGATGCGTTCCATTGGAATGGGAACCGGGCAGCTCTATAAGATGATTGCTGCAGAGGCAGCCACCTATGCAGTCTTAGGATGTGTTACCGGATGTGTTCTGGGATTGCCGTTGAATAAGATGATGTTCCAGTTCCTGATTGCAGATAAATGGGGAACCACCTGGCAGCTTCCAATTGCCTCCCTGCTGCTGATCGTCATGCTATGTTTTGGCTCTGCGGCGCTGTCGATCCGGCGGCCAATTAAAAGAATCGGGCAATTGTCCATTGTGGATACCATAAAGCTTCAGCAGTAACATATGGATACTGATTAAAAATTTTGAAATGTCCGAGCTTTGTAACAATTCAGGCTGTTTTTAAGCTGATCGGATGAATGATACGGACATTTCTGTGACATTTGGGTTTTACAATGTCCATACCATAAAAAATGGTATGGGGATTTGAGGGAGAACCGCCTGGAAATAGGGTGATAAGAATCGTCCTCATGTGTAAAACGGAGGGATGCGTATAGAGGAAAATCAGAAATCTTCTTCTCCTTATTGCATATCTGGACATACCCAATATGCAGTTCCCTATAACTGAATAATTGGCAGCCTGTTCAGAAAGCATGAATAATCAAAAACTCCGACGCCCGGTATCATACTGAGCGTCGGAGTTGTTTTATTCGTTTTCAGAAAGGAATGCCAGCCATTTGGAACCATAAGTATCCAGATAAAACCGGTTGCCATACTCATTTTCAACAAAGCGGTCTTTTACATGGTACCATCCCTGCAGTTCTCTTCTTAGATCTGAGTCTGGAGAGATTGGTTCCACCCAGATTTTCTTTTGGCTGCGAACTTCAGAGTGGGAGAGTGGTAGCCCTTTTGGTGAATCCGGTTCGGAAAATGGAAGAGCCATAATAAATAATTCCCCGATAACATCTGAAAATGGCAAGGTGTGTCCATCCGGAAAAGTCAGCAAGCGATCTGTAGCATTCACCAGCAGCCATCCATAGTTGGCAGACCACACCGGCCTGCCATGAAAAGCCGGCAATGCCTGCAGTGGAATTGGCTGCTGGGGATCCTGGCTCTGAGTTTCAGTGCGTCCCAACAGGAAATCAGTGGTAACACCATAAAGCTCGGCCATGTTCTCAAGCTTATCTATAGAAGGAGATTTCCGTTCGCCTTCCCATGCACTGAGGGTCGGCTGGGAAATGCCAAGCTTTTCAGCAGCCTCCGTAATCTTTAATTTATTGATTTGTCTTGCTGTTTTGAACTGCCTTGGCATCTGTTGCCCTCCTTTACTTCCCATTTTTGATTTGCCAATGTCCCTTCGTATCAGAGCCAACCCGTTGGAGGACACCTTTGTCTTTAAGGGATTTAATTCTTGAAGAGATTGTTTTTCGGCTCAGGCCCAGTTTTTCAGCCAGGACAGCATAGGTGTAGGCAGGATCTTCGAGCAACAGCGATAAAAGTTTCTGTTCTGCCTCAGTCACCTTCTCAGTCACCTTCTCAGTCACCCCTTCAGTCACCTTGTCGAGTGAAGTGCGCACGATTCGCTCCTCGGCGGCAATGAATTGTATCATAATATCGCCAGGATGAATTGTGTATTCCGGTAGTGGTGAGCCGTCCTCTTCGCAAGCCTGACAAATTTTTTCGATACCGCGTCCCCAGCTTTCAATGAGGCCAGCCAAATAGTATACATTAGCAATAGAGGGGTTATATGGACGGGACGCATGTTTGGACATTAAACTGTCGATGGTCCAGTTTTCCGGTAGCTTTCCACAGTTTGCAATATAAAGACGGTCATCATAAACACTAATTTGGATGGGCGTGCAGGATTCATATTGCTTGTGGCATAAGGCGTTCAGCAAAGCTTCCCTCAGAGCTGCATCCGGGACAAAGTATCGTTCTATTCTTTGTATCCCCTCGTAGGTGATTTTTGCTTTCATAAGTATGAAAGTTTTGTAGAACATGTAGGGTGTAAAAGGGCATAAAATCCCCC
>CAJUQB010000154.1 GCA_910588285.1 uncultured Lachnospiraceae bacterium | reverse complement strand
TCTCCGTAGCCAGAATATAGGGCTCTCTGGCTCCGTTCCAGTCAAAGGAGGTATTTAGCACTGCTTCCGCAAAATCCCCATTGGGATAGAAATCCGTCCACTGCCGCTGGCCCTGGAAACCGGCTGCAATGGCATTGTGTCCCACCATCTCCTCCTCACGGCCCTCGGGCAGGTTGGGATTGCCGTTCATCAGATCCTTGATGATCACAGCCATCTTCACTACAAACTCAAACTGCTTTTCCTTCTCCTCATCGCTCTTTTTCACAAAATCCGGATTCTTGTCAAAGCCGATGGCACAGGTTTCCTTGGCCCATGCAAGGGCTTTTTGGAACTCTTCCTCATCATAAATGCCTTCTGTCATACGCCGGATGATCTCCACCTCATCCACAGACTCCACACGCATTCCCAGGTAGGATTCCATAAAATCAGAGTCAATGATGGAGCCGCCAATTCCCATACAGATAGAGCCGATCTGCAGGTAGGACTTTCCTCTCATGGACGCTGCCGCAACAGCTGCCCGGCCAAAACGAAGTAATTTTTCCTGGATATCTTCCCCGATAGAGGAGTCGTCTGCATCCACCACGTCATGTCCATAGATTCCGAATGCCGGCAGGCCCTTCTGGGCATGGGTAGCAAGTACAGAAGCAAGGTAAACTGCGCCCGGACGCTCTGTGGCATTCAGTCCCCACACTCCCTTGATGGTGGTGGGATCCATATCCATGGTCTCAGAGCCATAGCACCAGCAGGGGGTTACCGTAAGGGTAATTGCCACCCCTTCCCTGCGGAACTTCTCCTCGCAGGCTGCCGCCTCCGCCACACGGCCGATGGTGGTATCTGCGATCACCACCTTCACCGGCTCGCCGTTGGAATACCTGATATTTTCTTCGAAGAGCTTTGCGGCTGCCCTGGCCATTCCCATGGTCTGTTCCTCCAGCCCCTCGCGAACCTTCAGCGGCCCTCTTCTCCCGTCAATGGTGGGGCGGATCCCGATTGCCGGGTAACCGCCGATTAATCTTGATGCTGCCATAATTGCATTCCTCCTTTAATTATAGGTATCTAAAATATGGTAAACTAGAAAATTCCAAATATCTTATTCCGGAAGGACTGATACAGCGTATCATAATCCGTATACCGGATGTTATTCCCCTTAAATTCCCTGGCCCATTCCTGGCAGATACAGTCTGCAATCATTCCTGCATCCTCGCTTTCTGTCATCAGCAGCGTGGGAAATACATAAAAAATTGTATAAAGGTTCAGATTTGCCTGGGTTCCTGAGTTTATTCTCCCCCTGGTGGAAGCAAATGCTGCTCTGACCTCCCTGGCCAGCTGTCTCCCGATCTCATATCCTGCTTCCTTCTTATCCTCGGCCTGCGCCACATAGGCTGTCATCTGCTGAAAGTAATGTCCGTTTCTCTCCCGGAAATCCTGTGAATTTTTCTCATAGGTTGGCTTTTTCAGCTTTTTTAACATTTTCAGCATATTGTCATACATATCAGCCATATGCTCCGGCATTCCTGCCTTATCGATCTGTTCCATGCCATCCTCCCAATGTGCTCCCCGCTTTTTGAAAAAGGAACCGGGAAATCCCGGTTCCTTCCATGCATCGCTGCTTACAGATACATATTAGTCATACAGGTTGGGAGCAATTGAATCATCTTCCATATTTTCTGCATTGTACCAATATCCCTGTGTCGGAACATCAGATACGGTCTCACCCTTTGCGATAGCCACCAGAGTATCAACCGTTGTAATACCCATTGCCAGCGGGGACTGAGTCACTGCACCAAACATCGTGCCGTCCTTGACAGCTGCCTTGATGGTGGAGCCTGCGTCAAATCCTGCTGCCAGAACAGAGCTTGCGGGATCGCTGCCCAGAACCTTCAGGTTACTGTTGGCGGTAAGAATACCCTCTGCTGCAACCTGGTTGGAGCCGAAGATACCAATCAGATCTGCTTTGTTCATGATATTGGACGCCTCTGTTGCGCACAGCTCAACCGTTGTCTGTGCCGGAACTGCTACTTCGATGATAACGTCTGCTGTAGCCTCGTCTCCCTTATCCTTGCATCCGGATACATAGTAGTCATGGCCGACAACTGCAACCTTCTTGCCATCTGCTGTCACAAGCTCTGTCATCTTGTCAATAAATCCAAGACCGCGGGAGGTGATAGACTCGGAGGTTGCCTCCTGGTTCACTTCACCGATACGAACCGGCTCGGTTGCAGATGCAATCTTATCCTTCAGTGCTGCATACAGATTCTCAGCTGCTGTCTCGCCTGCTGCATAGTTGTCTGTTGCAACCGTGGAAAGCACGGAGCCTTCCGGAGCATCCGGAACACCGGAGTCAAAGCATACTACAGGAATTCCCTTATCCATAGCAGTCTGCAGAGAATCCAGCACGGAGTTTGCGTCACAGGCTGCCAAACCGATACCATCGGGGGTGTTGTTGATAGCGTTGTTCAGCATGTTCACCTGGTCGGCAATATCGGTCTCGGCGTTGGGACCGGTACAGTTTACCTTTACACCCAGCTTCTCTGCTTCCTGATTTATGCCGGTAACAGCTGCCTGCCAGTATGAGGACTGATAGCTCTTAACAATGATCTCAAAATTGAAATCGCCGCCTGCTGTATCGCCGCCCCCTGCATTGGCATCATCGCCGCCTGCTGCATCATCCCCTGCATTGGCATCATCGCCGGCTGCCGCATCGTCGCCCCCTGCATTGGCATCATCACCTGCATTGGCATCATTTCCAGCATTGGCATCCGCCGGTTTGTCCCCGCTGCCGCAGCCGGCAAGTAAGGATGCTACCATACATGTCCCCAGTAACAGTGCTAAAACCTTCTTTTTCATTTCTAAATCCTCCTTTTATTTAATCGGCCATTAAGTGAGGCATTGGCTTTGCCGCCGCCCCGAGGTGGCCTGCCTCTTGCTTTGATTAACTGATTCGATTTATTTTTTCTCTCGTTTCTTCTTGATAATATCTACCAGGACCGCTGCGATCAGCACGGCTCCTGTAATAATCTGCTGCCAGTTGGCCTGGAGTCCGATGAAGGGAAGCCCTGTTTTCAGCAGACAGATTACAAATACGCCTACCAGGGTTCCGAATACGCTTCCCACACCGCCGGATGCAGAAACGCCTCCAATGATGGCTCCGCCAATGGCCTCCAGCTCAAAGCCCGCTCCCGTTCCCGGCTGAACCGTAGAGAAGATGGCCGAGTAGGAAATAGCTGCAAGCCCTGCAAAAAATCCGGAAATCACATAGGCCATAATATGATAAAACTTCACATTAACACCGGACAGTCTGGTGGCTTCCTTGTTGCTGCCGATGGCAATGATGTAACGCCCCAACTTGGTATGATTCAGCACAAAGGCCATGATACATACAATGATCACGATCCACAAAAATCCGATTGGAACCAGTGTCCCGTTGATCTCTATCTTGAATATGTTGCGGAACCAGCCTCCCGGCGCCGACAGGTTGGGCCAGGAAATTCCAAAGCCCCCAACAATGATGGAACCTATCCCTCTGTTAATCATACAGGTACACAGCGTTGCCAAAAACGGCGGCAGATCCAGAACGGCAATGAGAACACCGTTGACGCAGCCCATGAGGATCCCCATCACAACGCTGGCCAGCATTCCTGCCCACACAGGCCATCCGCAGAAACCGATCAAATATCCCCCCATCAGAGAATAACAGATCAATCCCGTACCAATGGAAAGGTCAACGCCTGCCGTAATCAGCGGAAACGTAACGCCAATGGCCATCAGGGTAATATAATAGGAATAATCCAAAATACTTACAAAGGTTGTATATCTCCGGAAATTAGGGCTGGCAATATTGAAAAATGCAAACAGTACAATTACCACCAGAAGCACAATAAACTTCTGTCCTCCGAGCCTGTCAATCATGGATTTATTTCCGGTCATATTGGCAGTTTTCTTTGACATTCTACTCCCCCCTAGCTTATCTCTCGCGTGGCCAGATTCATGATATTTTCCTGAGTTGCCTCAGCAATATCCAGCTCACCTGTCTTGCGCCCTTCGCACATCACAACGATGCGGTCGCTCATTCGAAGAATCTCTGTCATCTCAGAGGAGATCATAATGATTGCCTTCCCCTCTGCTGTCAGCTGATTCATCAGCTTATATATCTCATTCTTCGCACCCACGTCAATTCCACGGGTAGGCTCGTCAAAGATCAGAATGTCGCAGTTCCGTGTCAGCCATTTGGCAATAACCACTTTCTGCTGATTTCCCCCGGAAAGATTTACCACCAGCTGATCTACGTCCGGCGTCTTCGTTGCCAGAGCATCTACATACTTCTGAGCGGTATCCTTCTCCTTCTTCTTATTGATAAACAGCCCTGCCATGTACTCCTCCATGGTGGCCATGGTCGTATTCTCAGCCACGGACTTCTGTACCACGATACCATACCGCTTCCGGTCCTCGGACAGATATCCGATTCCGTATTTCACCGCATCCTGAGGGGTACGGATCACCACCTTCTTGCCGTTGACATATACATCCCCGCTCTCCACCGGGTCTGCACCGAACAGCGCCCTGGCCGTCTCGGTACGTCCGGCTCCCATCAGTCCGGAGAATCCAAGGATCTCCCCCTTGTGAAGCTCAAAGCTGATATCCTGCACCATATTCCCTGCATTCAGATGTTCCACCTTAAGCACCACCGGCGCCCCCTCCGGCACGGTACTGGCAGACTTGGGATCCTCGTAAATCACGCGGCCCACCATCATATTGATAATGTCGTTCTTGGTGCAGTCCTTGGTAATCAAGGTTCCCACATAGGAGCCGTCCCGCATAACGGTTACCCGGTCTGTAATCACCTTGATCTCATCCATACGATGGGATATGTACACAATACCAAGATTCTGCGACCGCAGATCCCGGATGATCTTGAACAGCTCCTCAATCTCCGTCTCCGTCAACGCAGCTGAGGGTTCGTCAAACACAATGACCTTGGCTTTATGGGAAATCGCCTTGGCAATCTCGCACATCTGCTGCTTCCCCACCGTCAGGTTGCTCATTGTCTCTGTAGGATCAATATCAATATTCATTCTGGCAAAAAGTTTTTGGGTCTCCTCGTTCATCTTCTTGTCGTCAATGCTCAGGCCCCGTTTAAACTCTCTGCCGATAAAAATATTCTGTGCTACCGTCAAATGTCCCAGCATGTTCAGCTCCTGATGCACGATCACCACTCCTGCCTCCTGAGCCTCCCTGGTATTTTGGAACTCCACCTCTTTGCCCTCATAGGTAATGGTGCCGGAATCCTTCTTGTAGATTCCTGTCAGCACCTTCATCAGAGTAGACTTCCCGGCGCCGTTCTCGCCCATCAGCGCGTGAACCTCGCCCCGCCTTACCTCCAGATTCACATGATCCAATGCATGCACCCCCGGGAAAGACTTATCTATTTCTTTCATTGTTAAAATCACATCGCCCATATTTTAACCTTACCTTTCTGTTATCCTGCTATCAACACTATCCCCAATACTAGTTCTTCCTGCGCCTTGCTATCACATCGGAGCAAACCGCCACGATAACAATCACACCTGTTATAATAAGCTGATAATCCTTGGTAAAGCCAAGAGCCAGAATCCCCTCCTGGAGCAAGGCGATAATAAATACACCAATCACCGTTCCGCTGATGGATGCCAGTCCTCCCGCCATGGAGGTGCCCCCCATCACGCAGCCCGCAATGGCCTCATTGTTGTATGAATCCCCGTACCCCGGCTGCACTGTGGTGTATGCGGATACATAGAAAATTGCCGCTATTCCCACCAGTGTGCCGCAGATCACGTAGGCTATCATCTCCCATTTCTTCACATTGACACCGGACAGGCGGACTGCTTCCTTATTACTCCCAAGACACAGGATGTAACGCCCGACCTTGGTGTTATTTAAAAGAACTGCACAAATCACCGCCACAACCAGGAAAATGATCAATCCAACCGGAATATTCCCTACCTTCACCAGGTTCCGGTACCAACCGCCCTCCGCCGAGGACTGGGGCCAGCTTACGGACTGTGTCTTGGTAAATACCGATGCCAGGCCCTTGGCAATGTTCATGCTGGCCATGGATACGATAAAGGACGGTACCGACCAGTATGCCACCAGATATCCGTTGAACAGCCCAAACAGCGTGCCCACCAGAATGCTCACAATCAGGCTTAATCCCATGGGAAGATGATAATTCATAAAGCAGTAGCCGGAAACCAACGCACTGCAGAACATCACCGGTCCGATGGAAAAATCAATCCCGCCGGTTGCGATGACAAAGGTCACGCCCAGCGACAAGAAGCCCAGGAAATACACATAATTCAGCGCACTCATAATTCTGCTCATGCCAAGGAAATTCCCCTGGGTTGCCGCACAGAACAGAACATACATCAGAATCAGGACAAAACACAAAATAATCCGATTGAATCCAACCTTTTTTACGAAAGGATTTTGTTTTATCTTTCCCACTTTTCTTCCTCCCAAATTCCAGCTTTTACCTCAAAGCGCACCCCTTGATGCCTTCCCCTGCAAGGCATCCACCTATGCAATCATAGTCATTCCTCCCCATTCCCCCTCATCCCGGCAGTCAAATCCACGCTTCCAAAAGCGTATCGTTTCACTTTTTAATTTCCACTTTTTTCTCGTCAATTCAACCAATTTCATTTTTTCGTTCCACTCAATTTAGTGCAATTATACTATCTATTTTTGCCTTTGTCAATACGCTTTTACGTATTTCTTTATATTTTAAGCGAAACGGTTCGTTCTTTGGTAAAAAAAGAAAAGGAACCCGGGGCAAACCGTCTCTGGAATGCTCCATCGTTCCCTTTCTATTCCAAGGCATCCGATCGCATTGAATGCCCTCTCCATCCGCAGGGCGCGGATCCCATTGTGCGCTCTTCACCCTTCCTCCTCAAGACGCCGGATGGATTTGCCCTCCTGAATGCGCGCGCTGAAATTAATCTTCACCGGAAGTCCCTTGTCCCTGCATTCCATATTCTGCAGCAGAATCTCCACCGCCCTGGTACAGATTGCCTCCATGGGCTGTACGGCCATCCAGATCTTAGGCCGTACCACCTTGGACACGATCAGGTCGTCAAAGCCAATGATAGAAATATCCTCCGGCCAGGACATCCCAAGCTCATTGGCCGCCATAATCCCGCCCAGGGTCGTCTCGTAATTGCCCATAAACACGCCGGTGGGCGGTTCCTCTAAAGCCATCAGCTCCTTCATGCTCTCATAGCCCATCTCGAAGGAATGGCGTCCCAGCTTCTGATAGCAGGCCGGCGTCTCCAGGCCGGCTCCATGCATGGCGTGCAGATAGCCCTGAAGACGTTCAATCCCCGAGTACTCCACATCAGAAGCCATCACGGCAATCCTTTTGTGGTTATTTTCAATGAGGATATTCACCGCCCGGTAGGCCGCAATATGGTTGTCAATGCCCACAAAATCATATTCGTCGTCCTTGAAAGCCCGGTCAATGAGAACCACCGGCACCCCCGCCTCCCTGGCCGGATGAACAAATCTGCCGCTTAAGCTCACCGGCAGGATCAGGATCCCGTCTACCTTGCGGTTTAGCAGGAATCTTAAGCTCTCCTCCTCCACATCCTCCCTGTTATAGGAATCGCAGATCAGAACACCATATCCATGCTTCCTCAATTCATTGCCAATGTAATGGAGCATACTTCCGGTAAAAAAGCTCTCAATGTCATAAACCATGACGCCTACCAGCTTCGTCTGGTTGGTTACAAGCCCCCGGGCAATCTCATTTACCTCGTAATGCAGCGCTTCAATGGCTTCCTCAATCAATTCCCGATTCTTGGGGAGCACATTCCCGCCGTTCAAATATTTGGAAATGGTTGCAAGGGACAGCCCTGTCCTGTTCTTAATGTCACGAATTGTAGCCGGCATATTCCTCCCTCTGCAGAATAGCTCCTGCATCACCCTTTCTGCCACTGTTGTTCCCCAGTGATATTATATTAATACCATATCTGCTTCCCGAAAGTCAAGACATCCTGTTATTTATTTATAGAAGGGACCATATACCGCGCAGGCCCTGTAGTCAGCGCCCTCCGG
>CAJUQB010000153.1 GCA_910588285.1 uncultured Lachnospiraceae bacterium | reverse complement strand
TCCCACAAAGTGTAACGCACAGCTGCCAGAAAGCAATTTTCAAACACGCTCTAGTCTCTTTCCGAGCCTGCGGCGGTTTTATTATGAAGAATTACATTGAAACGCTTTCTGGTTTGGTGTATAATAAAAAGAAACCGTACGTGGAATGGAGAGTTGTAGTTTTGAAGGATAAGAAGAAAAATGGCATCCATCTGAGATGGCTGTGTATCGTAACCTGTGTAATTGCCGGCATTCTTGTGATTTTTGGCGTGGTTTCGAGCCAGATGGCAGCCTCCAAATATCAAAGCACAGCCCAGGGGCTTCGGGAGCAAATGTGGCTGCACTGTTTTGTTTTGCTGGCCTTGCTGGCCCTGGTTGTGACTGTGGCTGTTGTGCTGTATCGCCAGGTGATCTGTGTCCTGAAGGATTATCAGGATAATATTACCAGGCAAAAGAACTTGGAGGAGCAGGGAGTTTACGAGCTGCGTATGCTGGCACGGGTCCGCAATGCCAGTCTGGAGGCGGCCAGGGAGCGTGAGCGGCATCTTAAGAGCAAGGCGGATCACGATGTCCTCACCGGGCTGTTAAATCGTGGCGGCTTCGAATTTCTTTTTAAGGAGGCAGTGCATTCTGGCAGGCGGGGGGCATTCATGATTATAGATGCAGACAACTTCAAGAGCATCAATGATACATATGGCCATGAGACTGGCGACAAGGCGCTGAAGTACGTGGCCGATGTACTGCGGGAGAGCTTCCGGTCCGGGGACCTGATCGGGCGGTACGGCGGGGATGAGTTTATGACCTGGATGCCGGGGATTGATGAGAGCCATATGGAATATCTGGGGAACCGTGTCCGTGATATCAACAGGAGGCTTGCCACGCCGGTGGAGGGTGTTCCGGCTCTGTCTGTCAGCGTCGGCATACTGATCAAGCCCGGCGGCCAGCGGATTGATTTTTCGGAGATCTTTCGCAAGGCGGACAAGGCCTTGTATTATGTGAAGGGGCATGGAAGTCAGGGCTGCTGCATCTATGACAGGAATGAAGTGATACGATAGAGGAAGAGATGAAGGATTTTCGTTTTTTTTTCGTAGTGGCCACAGGAGCGCCCTTTTCGCTTTATGCCATTCCGAAAGCGAACTATATGATTAAGAATCGGGACAAGTACAGCCGGCAGCAGTGTGAAGCCTTTGCAATCCGCATCATTGACCATATGCGTCAAAGAAGCCGTACTGTCACAGAGGTATATGGCAGGGAGAACCTTCCGGCTGAGGATGGATTTGCCGTTTATTCCAACCATCAGGGAAAGTACGATGCGCTGGGGATTCTGCTGGCATTGAAACGGCCCTGCAGCGTGTTGTGGGAGGCCGGGCGGGCAGACCGCCTGCTGGCGCGGCAGATTGTTGGCCTGCTGGAGGCAGTGACCATGGATCTTGGCGATATGCGGGATAAGGCAAGAGCCATTCAGGAGGTGACCAGAGAGATTCGGGAAGGGCGTAATTACCTGATTTTTCCGGAGGGAGGGTACTGCGGTAACCGCAATCAGCTCCAGGAATTTCAGGGCGGATGCTTCAGCTGCAGCCAGCGCTCCAGGACGCCGATGGTGCCTGTGGCAATCTATGATTCCTACAAGGCCATGAATGGCAATTCCCTGAAGAAGGCGGTTACCCAGATTCATATCCTGCCGACCATTCCTTATGAGGAATACAGCGGATTGTCCAAGCGGGAGATGGCAGAGCTTGTGAAGGGCAGGATTGCCGGACGCTTGGGGGAGATTGAGGCAGGGACATGCAGGGCAGGTACAAAGGAGGTGCTGGGATGATACCAAAGGATCCGGTGATGCTGTTAAGCTATACCAATACAAAGCTTCGGGACAGCTACAACAGCCTGGAGGAATTCTGCCAAAGCCAGGATGTGGACCGGCAGATGCTGGAGGAGACTCTTTCCGGCATTGATTATCATTATGATCAAAAGCAAAATCAATTTATCTGAGGCCATTTGCCATGCAAAAATTGCAAACGCCCCATTTGTCGGGCAGCTCATATCATCCCAAGGGCCAATGCCCTTATTTGGCCTGGATCCACAGGTCTCCGCTGACAGTGGAAACGGCCAAATAATGGTCCCCGCTGCCATATGTCCCCTTTGCCTGACTGCCCTTTTGGTTGAAGGAGAGCACATCGTCAAAAAAGGTGCTGCAATCCCCGCTGTTGGAGTCATAATCCAGGGTGAAGGAGCTGGTTTCAGGCAGGTTCAGAACCACCTCCCCGCTGGTGGTGGAGATCGAGAGATCCCCCAGGAGAGCAGTGAGGGCGAGGTAAACATCTCCGGAAACGGTGTCAGCCTGCCCATAGCCGTTTCCGTCAATGATGGAGACCTCTCCGCTGGTGGTGTCAATCCGAAAATCCCCATCCAGCCGATCCAGTATGATATCGCCGGAGGTGGTATCTGCAAGGAGGCTGCCATGCCCTGCCCGGAGACGGATCTCCCCGCTGGTGGAGGAAAGCTCCAGATTGCCTTCCACCTCTCCCAGGGTAATATCGCCGCTGGTGGAGGATATATCGGTATTGCCGTTGATAGAATCTATGATAATTTCCCCGCTGGTGGTGGAGGCTGTGATATCCCCGGCCACCTGGTTCACCCAGATCCCGCCGCTGGTGGAGGATACATGGGTATTTCCTGCAATCGTATCCAGTATGATGTCGCCGCTGGTGGTGGAAGCAGACAGGCGTTCCCTGGGCTGCAGGAGAAAAGCAGCCGTGATATCGCCGCTGGCTGTCTGTGCCTGCAGGCTGTCCAGTGATTCAAAGAGGCGGGGCGGCAGGCTGACCTCCAGATAGGCATTCCGGGACCGGAGGGAAAAGAGGGAGAAAAAGTGTACGCGCGCTCCCTTGATCAGGAGTTCGCTGCCTGTGTCCTCCACACGGGGGAGCTGGGAGCTTTTGGGGGTATAATTTGCATATTCCCGAATCTGTATGGTATCCCCTGAGCCCTGGATGAAGCAGATATCCTCAAAGGACATGGTTATTTGCAGGCTGCGGATTCTTTGGGCATCTATTTCCTTTTCCAGGACCAGTGCATAATCCTGCTGGCTGCCGGAGAACACGGCGCTGCCATGGAACAGGAAGAGGCCCATCAGGGCACACAGGCCCAGAGCTGCTATGGAAAGCATGAGTATCAGTGTGATTTTAAGCTGCTTCATAAGAATCCCCCCTACTTAATTGTCGCGCCGCAGGCTGAAAATGAGAGCAGCGATGGCCTGCATACAGCCTCCCACCAGAAAGAGAATCCAGGTTACTTCCCAATGGAAGGTTGCGAAGCTGATGATAAAATAGAGTGTTACGGTTAAAAGCCAGATAATGGAGCTGACTGAGCTTCGCACAGCCTTTTCCCTGGAACGGAGATAGGCCTTCTCCTTGTAGGTCTCCACCAGGGTATCCTCCGTCCGGCGAAAATCCGGGTACATGCAGGCGGCGTAGACCAGCATGCAGGTGGGCGGGATGCAGAGCAGCACAGTGACCACCAGGGAGAGCATGCTTAAATCAATGTATGTGGAAAAACGGATGCCGTCAAGTATCTGGAAAGACAGAAAGACTGCCCCTGCAAAAAGGTAGAGGCCCACTGCCACTGCCCTCAGAGTGGCTTTTTTCCTGCGGTCTCCTTCCGATAGCGTGGAGGAGGAACTCTCCTTCAGGTCTGCAAACAGCTCTGTCACATCGCCGATGGAGTCAAGTACAATCTGGCAGGCATCCTCCTGGGAATACCCTTCCGCCAGGAGATCCTGGTATTTTTCGATGGTGTTCTGGGTGATCTCTTCCTTCAGGTCTACGGCCTTCCGTGTCTTGGGGGCTTCTGCAAACAGGTTGTCAATGTGTTCCCGAATTGTTTCAATCATAGCAGTCATTCCTTTCTTCAGCTTTCCGATTCTTCTTATAATAATTTCTCATAATAATTTCTCATAATAATTTCTTATAATAATTTCTCATAATAATTTCTCATAATAATTTCTCATAATAATTTCTTATAATAATTTTAGCTAATTACTTCAGCAGCCGGTCAATGTCGGCCTTTGCTTCCTCCCAGTCGCGCTTATAGGACTGGTAAGCCCTGCGTCCCTCCTCTGTGATGGAATAGTAGCGCCGTCTGGCACCCACAGTCTCATCCCCCCAGTAGGCACGGATACAGCCTGCCTGCTCCAAACGGCGGAAGGCAGAGTAGAGGGTGGCTTCCTTCAGCTCGCACCGGTTCTCCGTCTTCTGCATGATGTCCTTATTGATCTGGTAGCCGTAGCTGTCCTGATCCAGAAGATGGGATAGAATAATCGCTTCTGTGTGTCCTCGCAGGATGTCAGATGTGATCGACATAGGTGTGCCTCCTTTCTGGAATATATTATATTGCAAGATACATCACCTGTCAAGGTATATATTACAACAAGATACAAAAATAAGAAAAGGTAAGTTACAGTTCGCGGCCGTGAATTGTAACAAAGGTAATTCGGGCATGGTACTTGACATGAGAAATAAAAATGAGTTACACTTTATATCAGAAGACGTGGAAATGACAGAACAGAGGAAGAAGCTGCAATGAGACAGGAGTTCAATAAAATGGAGATACGCAGAGCAGCCGTGAAGGACCTTGCGGAGATTCTTGCCATCTATCAACTGGCCAGGGAAGAGATGCGCCGCTTTGGGAATCCCTGCCAGTGGGGGGAGAGCTACCCGCCGCCGGAGCTTGTGGAGCAGGATATTGCAGAGGGAAACACCTATGTCATTACAGATGGCAGCGAAATTGCCGCTGTATTTGTGTTTCAGCTGGGAGAGGAACCCACCTACCAGAAAATTGAGGATGGGGCATGGCCAAACCAGGAGCCCTACGGCACCATTCATCGGCTGGCATCCAGCGGCCGCAGGCAGGGGATCTTTGGCCTCTGCACCGGTTTTTGTGAGACAAGGATCAAAAATATCCGGGCAGACACCCATGCCTGCAACCGGAAAATGCAGCATTTGCTGGAACGTAATGGATATGTAGCATGTGGCCGGATCTATGTGGCAGACGGCAGTCCCCGGATTGCCTATCAGAAGGAGGAAAGAAGAATATGAAGCGTGCAGTAACAAAGATTGGCGGAGCAGATGGACCTACCGCTATTTTCCTATGTGGAAAGGAGCAAAGTTTTTTCGAAAGGCTGAAGAGTCGTCTTAGGTGGTGGAAGCATGAGAGACAGCGCAGGATGGTGGCACGGCTGCTTGCGGAGACACCCCTTATTCCCCATACCATAGCAGAGACCCTTTCCTATATCAAGGAGCGCTATCCGTTAGAGGAGCAGAATGCCGATTGCTGCCAGATGTATGAGGAGCGGAGGAACAACCTGCGTTTTTCCTTGATCCAGAAGCGGCAGCCAGACCTGCTGGGAGAGATCATACCGGTCCGTCCCCCGAAGGATCTTTCGGATGAGCAGGAGGTTCTGCGGTGGCAGCAGGAGGTCCGCCAGCAGTCCGAGGAAATGGAGCGGCGCGCAGCGGCCGTCCCAAAGGAGGACTTCCCCATGGATTACCATTTCTATGTGATTGATCAGGGGGAGAATGGGCAGCTGGAGATAGAAGCAGATTTCATCCATCAGGAGCTGTGCTGCTCCTACGGCGGGAATAAGGAGAAATTATGGCCGATCCTCAAGGATATCTATCTGTATTACGGTATATCCCGGGAGGATACGAAGCAGAAAACGGAACGCTACCGGATGCTGGAATCGATTCTTGTGGCGTAGCCTGCGAGGATCCCGTGCAGTCAGTCCTCGGACAGCAGCCTTGCCAGCAGCTGCTTCCGGTTATTGATAAACATCTCCGTCACCTGGTAGCTCTCGGTATCCTCATAGGCGCAGGTGTGGATGGGGCCGTCGTCAAAGGTGAGGATGGAAGCCCCGGGGATACCCAGCAGAATGGGGGAGTGGGTCACAATAATGAACTGGGATTCCTGGCGGGCGCACTCATAGATCTCCAGAAGGAGAGTCAGCTGCCGCTGGGGAGAGAGGGCTGCCTCCGGCTCATCCAGAAAATAGAGGCCATTTGGCCTTAGCTGCGTCTGGGCCAGGGTCAGGAAGCTTTCGCCGTGAGATTGCTCATGGAACCGCTGGGAGGGATGAAGGGCATCCGAGTATTCCTCCTCCCGGGTAGCTACATTATAGAAGCTTTCCGCCCGCAAAAAATACCCCCAGCCCGGCCTGTGGAAGCTTCTGGATATTTTCAGGGCATCCCAGAGCTCGGAGTGGGAATCGTGGGTGGAAAAGCTGTAATTCCTGGTGCCCCCCTCCGGGTTGAAGCCGGAGGCAATGGCAAGGGCCTCCAGCATGGTGGATTTGCCGCTGCCATTCTCCCCCACAAAGAAGGTAATGGGGGAGTGGAAGGACAGGGGGCCGGGGCCTGACAGGGCATCAATATCACGCAGATAGCTGCGGCTGGGAATCTTGTCCCAGTTGATGGATACGCTTTGCAGGAATAAGGGGTTCATAGTCACAGCTCCCGGTTGCTCATTTCATTGAACAGGTCTGTTTTCATCTGAAACAGCT
The DNA here is from genome assembly GCA_910588285.1 of uncultured Lachnospiraceae bacterium. Lineage (GTDB taxonomy): Bacteria > Bacillota > Clostridia > Lachnospirales > Lachnospiraceae > 14-2. The sequence continues at coordinate 1,611 of CAJUQB010000153.1, read as the reverse complement.
GATCCGACAGATCTATGTATACATGATGGGGATTCACAAGACGCATGGTCTCTGCCCAGAGGGTTTCCTTTTCCCGGCTGCAGTATTCCCGGATCTCCATCACAGAGGGGGAGGTGTAGACGCATTCCCCGTTCCGGAAAACGGGGACAAGGAGCTCCCGCATGGTGTAGGTGCCGCCGGGCAGACGGGTCTTCTTCCAGGTCTCCACCGGATCAAAGAGCCGCAGATCCTCCTCCACATTGAAGGTCTCGTCCGCCAGGCAGATCAGGTCGGCCTTTATCTTGCCGGTGTACTTCTCATAGATGCGGTAGACCGTCTTGTTGCCCGGGTTGGTGACCTTCTCCGTGTTCTCGGAAAGCTTGATCTTGGGCACAAATTCCCCCTTTTCATTCTGGATGGCGGCCAGCTTGTAGACACCGCCGAAGGCCGGACAGTCCTTGGAGGTAATCAGGCTGGTGCCCACGCCCCAGGAGGTAATGGTGGCGCCCTGGAGCTTCAGGCTCTCGATCAGGTACTCGTCCAGGTCATTGGAGGCGGAGATCACCGCATCGGGAAAGCCTGCGTCGTCCAGCATCTTCCGGGCCTTCTTGGAGAGATAGGCCAGGTCGCCGCTGTCCATGCGGATGCCGTAAAAGCTTAAGGCCACGCCGGCATCCCGAAGCTCGGTAAATACCCGGATGGCATTGGGGATTCCGGACTTGATGGTGTCATAGGTATCCACCAGCAGGATACAGGCAGAGGGATACAGGTCCGCATATGTTTTGAATGCCGTGTACTCATCCGGGAAGCTCATAATCCAGCTGTGGGCGTGGGTGCCCTTCACCGGGACGTCAAAGAGCTGGCCGGTCAGGACATTGGAGGTTCCGATGCAGCCGCCGATGACGGCTGCCCGGGCCCCGTAGGTGCCGGCATCCGGCCCCTGGGCTCGGCGCAGGCCGAATTCCATCACGCCGTCCCCCTGAGCTGCATAGCAGACCCGGGCAGCCTTGGTGGCTATGAGGCTCTGGTGATTGATAATATTTAAAAGGGCCGTCTCCATCAGCTGGGCCTCCATAATGGGGGCAATCACCTTCACCAGGGGCTCCCTGGGGAAGACGACCGTGCCCTCCGGGATGGCGTAGATATCCCCGGAAAACCGGAAGGTGCCCAGATATTCCAAAAAATCCTCTGCAAAGATTCCCAGGCTTCTTAGATAGGAAATATCTTCCTCATCAAAGTGAAGATTCTTCACATAATCAATGACCTGCGCAAGGCCCGCACAGACCGCATATCCGCCATTGGAGGGGTTGGTGCGGTAATAGGCGTCAAATACCACCATATCGTTGGTGTTGGACTTAAAATACCCCTGCATCATGGTAAGCTCATAGAGGTCTGTCAAAAGCGATAAATTCAACGTACTCATAATCATTCAGGACAAATCCTGCTCCTCTCGTATTTTTATGGAATGCATAACAATAGCTGCAAGCCATATGAATTCACTTATGTGTAGTTTACTCCTTTTTTGGAGCTATGTAAACTTATTTGTAAAAATGAAGGACATTTTAGTAGAAATTTATTTACTTTTCACGGGTCAGGAATGCGCACTAGCTGCGCATTCCGTGAGAACATGAT
>CAJUQB010000152.1 GCA_910588285.1 uncultured Lachnospiraceae bacterium | reverse complement strand
AAATAATTTTCAGCACTTTTCACAATGATTTAGAGGGGGGGAGTGAACAGTAACGATTTATCCTCCGATGCAGGACTTCTCCTGTTTAAAGAATTCTACGAAACACTGGAAAACATCCGTAATCTGCGGCCACAGTTGGAATAACAGCCGTTAATGGACTTTGACAACCACAATAAACTTTTACCCCTATCACAGGAGAAGTCTGCCCATTTTTAGACTATCCTGTGACCGAGTGAGGTGTCGGGAGTGGTTGTAATGGTAACTATGGCGGATTTTATGTGACTTATACCGCCATGAATAATTCAGGATAAAACTTAAAAAAATATATTTGCTATAGTTAAAACTTAATATGCAATATAGAATGTAAGACAAAGCTTAATTATAGGAGGTGTGAAAGTGCGAATTAATCGTGTAAAGCTTGTTATGGAGTAAAAAAACGTGATACAACACAAAAACGGCTTGCAGAATTGTCAGGTGTATCAAGGGCGGCAATTAATAATGTTTGTTCTGGAAAATCCTGCTCTGATGAAGCCGGTCAGAAGATTGCGAAGGCTTTAGGGGATACATTTAAACCTATTTTTGAGGACGTATTTGGAGCAATCGGGGAGATCATTAATTTCAGATTTAAGGAATATTTAATATTGTTTTCATTGCGAACAGAAGGCAGGCGTGCTATAATCTATGCAAAGCATTTTTTTCATATTTGGTATGGCCCGAAATGTTGTACCTGTCCTGGTTTAAGCGTTATTCTTTTTTCACGAAAATTCATGCTTTTACTTTCACCAACAACATTCAGGAAGCAGGAATTTTCGTGAATGGTCCATTTCATGGGATTCCTGCGAGTCAAAAATTCACTGCAAGCAGTCACTTGGCCCGCTGCTTGGGGAAATAAAGGAGGAATGTCATGACACAGGGAATTGCATACCAGAACAAGGACATAGAGTTTAAGATACTCAGTGAAGCCTTCCCGAAAAGATCCTTTGAGGCCTATGGGTTAAAGCTGCCCCGGGTGAAAGCGGTTTTGCCCACGAACCTTCCGTCCGTATCAGCCAATGAGCTGCGCATGGATAATCTGTTTCTGCTGGAAGACGATACCTATGCCCTTGTGGACTATGAGTCTGAGAACAGGACAAAGAACCGGATCAAATATGTGAATTATATTGCCCGGGTTGTGGAACGCCTTTACCGGGAGCATGGGAAGGTCCCAAGCATTCGGATGATTGTGGTCTATACAGGGGATGTTGAGAAGGCAGTCTCTGTATTTGATATGGGATGTATGGCACTTACTATGGAACAGGTGTTTCTGATCCATGTGCCGTCAGAGGAGTTGTATCAGGCGATCTCTGATAAGCTGGAGCATGGAAAGCTCTTGACAGAGCAGGAGCTGATGCAGCTGATCCTCCTTCCCCTGACCGAAAAGGGCAGGGAAGGGAAACAGAAGCGTGTCCGGCAGGTGATACAGCTTGCAAGGCAGCTGGAGGATGAATCCGAACAGAAGTTTGTTCTGGCAGGACTGCTGGTGGCAAGCGATAAATTTATCAGCAGGGAGGATGCCGAAGGGATCAGGAGGGAGATTCGTATGACGAAGGTTGGACGATTATTAGTGGAAGAGGGAATTGAAAAAGGAATGACAGAGGGAAAGCGTGTGGAACGTGCGGTTGCAGTCCACAACCTTCTGAAGCTTCATATTCCGGAAGGGCAGATCCTGCAGATGTATTCCCGGGATGACCTGAACGCTGCGAGAAAATTGCAAAAAGAAGAGGTGCTGGAATAAATCGATAGAATGAAATAGACAGGAAGGAGAGAATGAGCATGAAACTCAGTAAAAGATGGCATATGATACTGACGGCCCTGGTCCTTGCACTGTGCCTTGGAGCCTGCACGAAGACCATGTCCTACACCTTTCACGTGGAGACTGGCGACAAGATAAAGGTGGCGATGGATATTACCGATGGGTACACTTTTTCCCAAAAGGAGGGAACCTTTACGGCTTCTATGGATGGAAGGGATATTCTGACCGGGATTTTTCTGACAGGTGATATGTATGACCAGTACCTGGAGGCCATTCAGGGGGAGGAATTTGAGATTCTGAAGGAATCCCAGCAGAATGGATGCAGCTATATTCAGTATCGTTATGAAGGAGATCACATAGAGAATAACTTTGTCTGCTGGGTCTCTGACAGCAATACCGGGCTGTTTTTGGCAAGCCTGGAGGATCAGCAGTCCGCGGAAGATGCCTTTGAGCGCCTTTCCTTCTCCAAAGAATGATACCCGGGTCAAAATCCTTTTGTCCCCAACCTCATAGAATTATTTTAAGAAGAATTTACATCTTTGATACAGTTTCATAGGAACCCTGATATTTCCCGCTGGTATACTATGCACATAGAACACAGGAAAAAGGAGTGTCGATCATGTGTGGAATATGTGGAATGATTGGGAAAAACAGGGAAAAGGAACAGATTCTGGAGCGTATGATGCAGGTTATAAAGCATCGTGGGCCGGACGGAAGCGGCGCATATGTTTCCCGGGAGGCGGCCCTGGGCTTTCAGCGTCTAAGCATCATTGATCTGGAGCAGGGCATGCAGCCCATGTACAATGAAACCGGCAGCAAGGTATTAGTCTTCAACGGGGAGATCTACAACTATAAGCTGCTGCGGGAGGAATTGCAGGAGCGGGGGCATCGCTTTCGGAATACTTCTGATTCTGAGGTGCTGCTTCACGGCTATGAGGAGTGGGGCACAGAGCTTCTGGGGAAGCTTCGGGGCATGTTCAGCTTTGCCATCTGGGATGAGGAGAAAAAGGAGCTGTTCGCTGCCCGGGATTTTTTTGGAATCAAGCCCTTTTTCTACACAGTGGCAGAGGAGACCTTTGTCTTTGCCTCGGAGATCAAGGGGATTCTGGAATACCCGGGCTATCAGCGGAGCGTGAATGAGGCGGCTCTGGAGCAGTACCTCTCCTTCCAGTATTCGGTGCTGCCGGAGACCTTCTTCCAGGGGATTTTTCAGCTGCTGCCAGGCCATTATCTGTTCTATCGGGCGCCCCAGGGGGATTTTACGATGAACCAAACGGATTTTTCTATGGGGCAAAAGACAGCTTCTTTCCAAAGCCTTAAGGTAGTACAGTATTTTAAGCCGGGACTTATGCCGTCGGAAAGAAGCGATTCCAAGGAAATGATCAGCAGTGTCAAGGAGCTTGTGGAAAAGACCGTGGAACGCCATCTGGTCAGCGACGTGAAGGTGGGAAGCTTTCTGTCCGGCGGGGTGGATTCCAGCCTGCTGGTGTCTGCCTCTGGCTGCGACGCCACCTTTACCGTGGGATTTCAGAATGAGGGAGCCCTGTATGACGAGACGACTGCAGCCAAAAGCCTTGCCGACAGCCTTCAGATTGAAAATCATTGCAAATATATTACAAAAGAGGAATTTGAGCAGGCCCTCCCCAAGGTGATCTATCATCTGGACGAGCCTCTGGGGGATGCCTCTGCCGTGGCCCTCTACTTCCTTTCCAGGGAGGCTTCCAAGGAGGTGAAGGTAGTGCTGTCCGGGGAGGGCTCCGATGAATTATTCGGAGGCTATAACATCTACCTGGAGCCGGAAATGCTCCGATACATCCAGTGGCTTCCCCGTGGACTTCGGCGCAAAACTGCCTCCCTGGCCAGCAGGCTTCCAAGGAAGCTTAAGGGCAGAAGCTATCTGATGCGGGGGGCCCTATCCCTGGAGGAACGCTATATTGGGAATGCCTACATCTTCCACCAGGAGGAGAAGGAGAAGCTGTTGAAGCGCAGAACCGGCCAGGCGCCGGAAAGCCTGCTGCGCCAGGCCTATGATACATTAAAAGCGCTGCCGGATTCCGACCAGATGCAGAGTATTGATTTGATGTACTGGCTTCCCGGCGATATCCTGCTGAAGGCGGACCGGATGAGCATGGCCAACTCTCTGGAGGTGCGGGTGCCGTTTCTGGATCTGGATGTATTTGAGGCGGCCAGGATCCTGCCCCACAGAATGAAATTCCGGCGGGGCGTTACCAAATACACCCTGCGGAAGGCCTCCCGCTCCTTCCTGCCGGAGCCGGTAGCCCACAGACGGAAGCTGGGCTTTCCCATTCCCATCCGCAACTGGATGAAGGAGGAGGACTGGTATCAGAAGCTGGAAGCCTTATTCTTAGGCACAGCGGCAGATACTTTCTTTCACAGGGAATATCTTCTGGAGCTGTTGAGGGAGCATCGGGAGGGAAGGGCCGATCACAGCAGAAAGCTGTGGACAGTGGCAGTTTTTCTGATCTGGCACCGGATTTATTTTGAGACAAATGAGACGAAACAGGAGGAATCATAATGGAAGCAATAGACGACGCCAAAACACGGATCCTTGTGATTGAGGATGAGAAGCCCATTGCCGATATTCTGGAATACGACCTGACCCAGGAGGGCTTTTCGGTTACATGCGCCTATACCGGGGCGGACGGCATCGGAAAGGCAAAGGAGCTCCATCCGCATCTGATCCTGCTGGACTGGATGCTTCCGGACCTGAACGGCGTAGATATGCTGCAGCTTCTGACGGAGCAGTTCCATATTCCTGTGATTATGCTGACGGCCCGGGGGGCGGTGGAGGATAAGGTGTACGGCATGTCCTGCGGGGCGGACGATTATATCACCAAGCCCTTTGACCTTCGGGAGGTCAATATCCGTGTCAGGGCTGTGCTGCGGCGGTTCCATAGGGTAGAACAGCGGCAGAATAAGGATCAGATTTCCATGGGGAACCATGTGACGATCTATGAGAAGGAGCGCAGAGTCATCCTGAATGAGGAGACCGTGAAGCTGACCCCCAAGGAATTCGACCTGCTTCTGTGGCTGGTGCGCCATCCCCGGCAGGTTTTTACCAGGGACAGGCTGCTGGATGCTGTCTGGGGGTATGATTATGCAGGAGATTCCAGGACCGTGGATATGCATGTCCAGCGCCTTAGGAAGAAGCTTCTGGCAGAGGATACGATTTTAACGGTATTTGGAGTGGGGTATAAATATGTACCGGAGGAAACATAGATTTTTTCACAGCATCCTGTTTCGGATCAGCGCCTGGATTCTGGCGCTGGGCCTGATTGGGATGCTGTCTGTGGCTTATTTTGCCAGGATGCAGACCCAGTACCGTCTGGAAAAGCAGATTACGGAGGAACTGATGCGGGTGCGGGACAACAGCCTGCTCTACGTCCGGCAGACCCTGCTTTTGAACAGCAACCAGATGGACCGGGCAAGCTTTGCGGAGTATAAGAGAGAGATTGTAAATCAGCTTAAAAGCGCTGGATACCGAGAGATTGCCCTGTATGATATCGATGGTGTGTTTTTGGAGGGGAATGAGGCACAGTTTCCCCTGCCCGCAGAGCGGGAGGATTTCAGGCTGGCCAAAGAGAATGAGAGCGCCTTTACACTGGCTTTCCAGGGGGACAACCGGTGTGAGGTGTATTTTTCTATGCCTATTGTTCTGGAAACACAGCAGATTGGCCTTGCCAGCTTCTATTTTGATTATGGGGAGACCTATGCCCTGGAGTGGGAGGCGCTGACAGGGGTGCTGAAGATCGCCGTATTGCTGTTTGGCCTGATCTGCCTGGTACTGTGGCTGACCATCTCCCGAATCCTTTCCCCCATCCGGAGCTTAAGCCGCGCCTCCAGCGAGGTTGCAGGCCGGCTCACGGAAGGGATGCTGGATACGGAGGTTCTGGGAAGCCTGAAATTTCAACGGCGCAGGGATGAGATCGGGGAGCTGTCCCACAATTACCTGGAAATGCTGCAGGTGATCAAGGGCCAGTTTGAGAAGATCCTGGAGGATAAGAACCATATCCAGCAGCTCTGGCACAGCCGCCAGGAATTTTACAATAATGTAACCCATGAGCTGAAAACACCCCTTACCACCATTTCCGGCTATGCCCAGCTGCTGGAAAAAAACGGCCTTAGGGACGAAGGGCTCTTTTACACCGGCACGAACCATATCCTGAAGGAGAGCACCAGGCTCCACCAGATGGTGGTGCAGCTTTTGGAGCTGCAGAACAAAGACAGTATCGCAGAGAGCCGGCAGCTGGAGCTTGCCGGGATCCTGAAAAATGTGTGCGATATCCTGGAAATCAAGGCCAGCCGGTACGGCTGCCGGCTGACGCTCCTGGAAGAGGAGGGGCCCTTCTTCGTCTTTGGCTGTGAGGACCGGATCCGCCAGGTTCTGATCAATGTCATTGACAATGCCATCAAATACGGGGAAAGCCAGCAGGAGATCCGCCTTGGCATTGGGCGGAAGGGAGAAGAGATTCAGATTACCGTGGCCAATCAGGGGCCTGGCATCCAGCCGGAGGAGCTTGCCAATATTTTCGAGCCTTTTTACCGGGCCAATAAGAACCTGTCCCGGGAGCTGGGAAGCTCAGGGCTTGGCCTTACCATCTCGGCAAAGATTATGGAAGAGCATGGCGGGAGCATCCGCGCAGCCAGTGTTCCGGGCCAGGAGACCATATTTACCATCTGCTTTCCGGCTGCTGGGAAGAAGGAGGGGCTATGAGAGGCATGAACAAGATCAAACATACAATATATACCATCCTTTTGGCCGGCCTTTTGATGGCAGAGGCTGTTGGCTGCCAAAGGGCAGACCAGACCAGGACGATCACCCTGCCGCCCTTAGCAGATGCGGATCCGGATTCCGAAACCATTCAGATTGGCCGGATCCTGGAATATAACAGTGACGGCCCCATAGAATCCATGATCTATCCGGGCATAGGAATGAAGGGAGACAATGTGATTTATCTTCTGACAAGAGATATGGCAAACGACACCAGCCAGTGCCTCAAGGTCGATATGGAGCAGGAGCGAATTCTGGATGACATTTATGTAGAAGAGGGCAATGTCAGTATTTTTAACGCCTTTTTTGCTCCGGGAGGCCAATACCTTGCTTACGAACGGATCATGGAGGAGCAGGGACTGAATCAGCTGGTCCTTTTTTCTGTGGAGAACCAGGGAATGCAGTTTTTCTGGGAAACCAGAGAAACAAACGAAGTCTATCAGTATGCGTGGAGCGACGATGGAACCTGCCTTTTCACCTGGCAGGATGGGGCCGGCTATGATCCCTATCAGGATTGGCAGATCACCCGGTATAAGATTAACGAACAGCCGGACAAAACCTTAAGGGTGGACAAAACCCAGTTTAATCTGGAGGGCAGGGGAGCTGCCGTCCGAAGCGTCCTGCCCAGTGCGGACGGCTCAGAGGTCTATGTACGGGAGGATTTTGAACTGCTCATGTCCGGCAGGGCTCTGGATATGATGGCACAGAATAAGGACTCCAGCGCTGCCGCAGGAAGCGGAGCTTCTACAGGCGGAACTTCTACAGACAGTGATATGGATATCAATGACGTGATTCCTCCAGCCAATAACTGGCTGATTGATATGGATGAAATGATTATGTCCTCCCTGCCTGAATATTTCAAGGGGACAGCTTCTCCCATCAAATACACCCAGGCAGGCCTCTTTGTCCAGGAGGAGGGAGGCCTGCTGTGCCTGATTGGGGATATCGGCGGACAGGCAACGCGAACGGAGCTGTTTCAGACAGAGGGGATGGAGGTCTGTGTCTGCGGGAAGGGGGATCATGTGTTTCTGGCAGAGTGGATTACCCCCGGCACCTATCAGATCAGCGGGGCAAGGATATTGGAGGGGGAGGCTTTTGGCCGGAAGATTCTGTATCGCGGTACCCAGGATTCCGTAGAGCGGCTCAGTGTGGAGGGGGATCATATGATTGTGTTCCATTCCCTGGAATATGCCGAGCCCAGGGGGCATTATTTTTTGAAAATTGTATCATTGGAATATTAGGAGAGATGTGATATAATAGGCTCTGGAGGAAAATACCATGAGAAAAAAGGAACTGGCTCTTGCAATCATAGAGCGTTTGAAGAAGGAGTACCCGGATGCCGGATGCACCCTGGATTATGACCAGGCCTGGAAGCTGCTGGTGAGCGTGCGGCTGGCTGCCCAGTGCACGGATGCCAGGGTGAATGTAGTGGTAGAGAAGCTGTATACGCGCTTTCCGGATGTCAAGGCCTTAGCCGAGGCGCCGTTGGAGGAGATTGAACAAATTGTGCACCCCTGCGGCCTGGGGAAGAGCAAGGCCCGGGATATCAGCGCCTGTATGAAGCTTCTGCTGGAGCAGTACGGCGGCAGAGTACCCGATGATTTTGACGCGCTGCTGGCCCTTCCGGGCGTGGGACGCAAGAGCGCCAACCTGATCATGGGGGATGTATTCGGCAAGCCCGCCATTGTGACGGATACCCACTGCATC
>CAJUQB010000151.1 GCA_910588285.1 uncultured Lachnospiraceae bacterium | reverse complement strand
TACATCCTGCATCCCTCCATTCTTCCGATACATCCTGCATCCCTCCATTCTTCCGGTACCTCTCTGTCTTAGGGTTCCTCATCCGCTTCCTCATAGCGGGATCTCAGCAAAGCAATCTCCTCCGCATATCCGGGCAGCTCATTGGGTGTCTCCAGGAAAAAGGGGAGCTGCCTTAATTTGGGATGGTTGATAATCGCAGCCATGGCCTCCAGCCCGATGCTGCCCTGCCCAATCTTCTCATGGCGGTCCTTATGGCTGGCAAATGGATTCTTGCTGTCATTGAGATGGATGGCCTTCAGCCGTTCCAGCCCCAGGATCTCGTCAAACTCCTTCAGCACCAGCTCCAGCTCATGGACAATATCGTAGCCCGCATCGTACACATGGCAGGTGTCCAGGCAGACGCCCATTTTTTCTGAAAGCTCTACCCTCTCCAGGATCTGGCGCAGCTCATCAAAGCTCCTTCCCACCTCTGAGCCCTTCCCTGCCATGGTTTCTAACAGCACGGTTGTCTTTGTCTCCGGCGTCAGAATCTCATTGAGCATTCCGCTGATATAGGAAACGCCCACCCCAAGCCCCTGCTGTACATGGCTGCCCGGGTGGAAATTGTACATGGATTCCGGCAGATGAGACAGGCGGAACAAATCGTCCGCCATGGTCTCCTTTGCAAAATTCCGAAGTCCCTCATCCTTGGAACAGGCATTCAGGGTATAGGGTGCATGGGCCAAAATCTGTGCAATCCCATGCTCCTTCGCAAACACAACATAAGCCTCAAGATCCTTAAGATCCAGTTCCTTTGCCTTGCCGCCCCTTGGGTTTCTGGTAAAAAACTGAAAGGTATTGGCTCCTATTTTCACTGCATCCTTCCCCATGGCCAGAAATCCCCTGGAGGAGGACAGATGACATCCAATTCGCAGCATTACTCACACTCCTTCTATTGTTGATACTCCGCCATGGCATGAAGGGTCTCTCCGGTGAGCCGGTAGATGGTCCACTCCTCCAAAGGCACAGCCCCCAGGGACTTGTAAAACTCAATACTGGGGGTATTCCAGTCCAGACAGCACCACTCCAGGCGGCCGCAGCCCCGCTCCACCGTGATCCGGGCCAGCTTCGACAGCAGCCCCTTGCCGTATCCCCGGCCCCGGTACTGGGGCAGTACGAAAAGATCCTCCAGATAAATGCCGGCCCGTCCCAAAAAGGTAGAAAAATTGTGGAAGAACAGGGCAAAGCCCACTTCCCTGCCCTCCTCCAGGGCAAAAACCACCTCTGCCTTCTGCTTGTCAAAGATCCACTCCTCCAACAACTCCGGTGTGGCAACCACCTGGTCCGACATCTTCTCATAGGCAGCCAGCTCCCGAATGAAATCAAGCACCAGCCCACAGTCCTCCCGTTTTGCATAGCGAAACTCCATGTTCTCTTCCCCCATTGTAAAAACCTCCTTTATTTTTTTATAGATTTAAGCAGCCTATGGCCGCAAACCCTTCCCCCCTGCCTTCCTTTACAGCAGCGAGGCCATTAGCTCCTCTTTGCTTTTGGGGCTTAAATATGCCGGCGCAATATCCAGTACCGTGCGGCCGCCTCTTGCCCCCTCCCGATACAGACGGTGGGCCGCCCTGGCATAGGCCGTCAGGACGCTGGCCGTAAATTCCGGATTGGAATCCAGCTTCAGCCGATACTCAATCAAATGCCTGTGCTCCTTCTGCCAGCCGGTGGTCCCGCTGCGCAGCACAAAGCCCCCATGGGGGATCCCGCTGTGCTCTTGCAGCAGCTCCTCCTCACTGATTACATGCACCGTTGTGTCGTACTCTGCAAAATAGTTGGGCATGGTCTTGATCTCTTCCTCAATCCGGGCGGCATCTGCCCCCTCCTCCAACACCACAAAGCATTCTCTGGTATGCTTCTCTCTGGCAGAGAGCTTTGGATTCCTTCCGGTACGCACCTCCTCTAAGGCCCTCTCCACCGGAATCGTATACTGCCTGGCATCCCTCACGCCCGCAATCCTGCGCAGTGCGTCCGAATGTCCCTGGCTGACGCCCTTGCCCCAGAAGGTGTAATCCGCTCCCTCCGGCAAAACGGCATCCGCATACAGCCGGTTGAGAGAAAACATGCCGGGATCCCAGCCCACGGAAATAATGGCCACATGTCCGCCCTCCCGGGCCGCAGCGTCCACCCTTGCAAAATGCTCCGGGATATTGGCATGGGTATCAAAGCTGTCAATCACATTAAACATCCTGGCATACTCCGGTGTCTGCTCCGGCAGGTCAGTGGCGCTGCCTCCGCAGAGGACCAGCACATCAATCCGCTGCCTCCAGTCTGCAAGCGCTTCCACCGGATAAACGCCTGCCGTGTCGGTGAGAATCGCTACCTTCCCGGGGTCCCTCCTGGTGAACACAGCCGCAAGCTCCATATCCTCATTCTGACGCACCGCGCATTCCACGCCGCGCCCCAGATTCCCATATCCCAAAATACCGATTCTTGTTTTCATTTTCTGTCTCCTCCTTATCTTGTCCCTTCCAGTTTAACATAAGTTTCATATATTTTCAAAAAAATGTGTGCTTTTTTTCTCCGTATCCATTATAATGTATTATGAATAGAAAAGGAATGAGGTAAACAAATTTTCAACGAAGGAGATTCTTATGCCAAAAAGAAATGATATCAACAAAATTCTGATCATTGGTTCCGGCCCCATCATCATCGGACAGGCCTGTGAATTTGACTATTCCGGCACCCAGGCCTGCAAAGCGCTCCGCAAGCTGGGATATGAGATTGTTCTGGTGAACTCCAATCCGGCAACCATTATGACTGACCCTGAAATCGCAGACGTGACCTATATCGAACCCCTGAATGTAACACGTCTGGAGCAGATCATTGCCAAGGAACGCCCGGATGCCCTTCTTCCCAATCTTGGCGGACAGTCCGGATTGAATCTCTGTGCCGAGCTTGCCAAGGAGGGGGTCCTGGATAAATACCAGGTTCAGGTCATCGGCGTCCAGGTAGATGCCATTGAGCGGGGAGAGGACCGCATTGAATTCAAGAAATCTATGAATGCCATCGGTGTAGAGATGGCGAGAAGCGAGGTTGCCTACAGTGTGGAGGAGGCTCTGGATATTGCCGGCTCCCTTGGATACCCGGTGGTTCTGCGCCCGGCCTACACCATGGGCGGCGCCGGCGGCGGCCTTGTATATAATAAGGAAGAGCTGAAGACCGTCTGCGCCCGGGGCCTTTCTGCCAGCCTGGTGGGACAGGTGCTTGTGGAGGAATCCATCCTGGGCTGGGAGGAGCTGGAGCTGGAGGTGGTTCGCGACGCAGACGGCAATATGATCACTGTCTGCTTCATCGAGAATATCGACCCCTTAGGGGTTCACACCGGCGACTCCTTCTGCTCTGCCCCCATGCTCACCATTTCAAAGGAGCTCCAGGACCGGCTGCAGGATCAGGCTTACCGCATCGTGGAATCCGTAAAGGTCATTGGCGGCACCAATGTACAGTTTGCACATGACCCGGTCTCAGACCGGATCGTGGTGATTGAGATCAACCCCAGGACCTCCCGTTCCTCTGCCCTGGCCTCCAAGGCTACCGGCTTCCCCATTGCCCTGGTTTCCGCCATGCTGGCTGCCGGACTGACCTTGAAGGACATCGAGTGCGGCAAGTACGGCACCCTGGACAAATATGTGCCTGACGGCGACTATGTGGTCATCAAGTTCGCCCGCTGGGCCTTTGAAAAATTCAAGGGCGTGGAGGACAAGCTGGGGACACAGATGCGGGCTGTAGGTGAGGTCATGAGTATTGGCAAGACCTACAAGGAAGCCTTCCAGAAGGCCATCCGCAGCCTGGAGACCGGCCGGTACGGCCTTGGCTACGCAAAGGACTTCCACGAAAAACCAAAGGAGGAGCTGCTGCGTATGCTGGCTACCCCCTCCAGTGAACGTCATTTCATGATGTATGAGGCACTGCGCAAGGGCGCTTCCGTAGACGAGATATTTGAGATAACCAAGGTGAAGCACTATTTCATCCAGCAGATGCTGGAGCTGGTGCAGGAGGAGGAGGCCCTGGCTGCCCAAAAAGGCTCCCTGCCCACGGATGAAGCCCTGATCTCAGCGAAAAAGAACGGCTTCTCCGACAAATATTTAAGCCGGATCCTGGAGGTTTCTGAGGAGAAGATCCGCAGCCGCCGCATACAGCTTGGGGTGGAGGAGACCTGGGAGGGCGTCCATGTCAGCGGCACGCCGGACAGCGCGTACTATTTCTCCACCTACAATGGCACTGACAAGAATCCCATCCGCACCGACAAGCCCAAGATCATGATCTTAGGCGGCGGCCCCAACCGTATCGGCCAGGGCATTGAATTTGACTACTGCTGTGTCCATGCTTCCCTTGCGCTCAAAAAGCTGGGCTTTGAGACCATCATTGTCAACTGTAACCCGGAGACGGTTTCCACTGACTACGATACCTCGGACAAGCTGTATTTTGAGCCTCTTACCCTGGAGGATGTCTTAAGCATTTACAAGAAGGAGCAGCCCCTTGGCGTAATCGCCCAATTTGGCGGGCAGACTCCCTTAAACCTTGCTTCGGAGCTGGAGCAGAACGGCGTTAAGATCCTGGGCACCTCCCCTGCTGTCATTGACCTGGCAGAGGACCGGGACCTGTTCCGGGCCATGATGGACAAGCTGGAGATCCCCATGCCTGAGGCAGGCATGGCCACCACCGTCCAGGAAGCTCTGGATATTGCCAATCAGATCGGCTATCCCGTGATGGTACGCCCCTCCTATGTGCTGGGAGGCCGCGGTATGGAGGTCGTATACGATGATGAGAGCATGGAGGGCTATATGAAGGCTGCGGTAGGCGTTACCCCTGACCGTCCCATTCTCATTGACCGTTTCCTGAACCATGCCCTGGAATGTGAGGCAGATGCCATCAGCGACGGCACCCATGCCTTTGTCCCGGCTGTCATGGAGCACATTGAGCTCGCCGGCGTCCACTCCGGGGACTCCGCATGCATCATCCCCTCGGTACATATCTCCGAGGAAAATGTCGCCACCATCAAGGAATACACCAAGAAAATCGCAGAGGAGATGCACGTCAAGGGCCTGATGAACATGCAGTATGCCATTGAGAACGGCAGAGTTTACGTGCTGGAGGCCAATCCCCGCGCCTCCAGGACCGTGCCCCTGGTATCCAAGGTATGCAATATCCGCATGGTGCCCCTTGCCACGGACATCATTACCGCGGAGCTTACCGGACGTCCCTCCCCGGTTCCGGCCCTGAAGGAGCAGGAGATCCCCTATTACGGAGTGAAGGAAGCTGTATTCCCCTTCAACATGTTCCCGGAGGTAGATCCTCTCCTTGGACCGGAGATGCGCTCTACCGGGGAGGTTCTGGGCTTATCTCCCTACTATGGAGAAGCCTTTTACAAGGCCCAGGAGGCTACCCAGACCAGGCTGCCCTTACAAGGTACGGTACTGATCTCCGTAAACCGCAAGGATAAGCCGGAGGCTGTGGAGGTAGCCCGGCTTTTCGCGGAAGCAGGCTTCCGGATCCTGGCCACCGGCAAGACCCATGAGAGTATTGTAGAAGCCGGCATTGCAGCAGAGCCGGTGAAAAAACTCTACGAAGGCCGGCCCAACATCGAGGATCTGATCACCAACGGCGATATTGACCTGATCATCAACAGCCCGGTGGGCAAGGACAGCGTCCATGACGACAGCTATCTGCGCAAGACTGCCATCAAGGGAAAGGTGCCCTATATGACCACCATTGCCGCCGCCAGAGCCACTGCCAAGGGAATCCTCTATGTACAGAAGTACGGTGATGCTGATGTGAAGTCCCTGCAGCAGCTCCACAGCGAAATCAGGGATAAGTCAGACTCCTGCTGCAAATAGCAGGTCACTGCCCCTCACAGCAGGGATCCGCGAAAAAGAGACAGGCGCCGCCGGAAGCGGTTCCTGTCTCTTTTTCACTTTCTCATTTTTAAGTATTTGATCTTTAATTTTTCTCGATTGCCCGCTCTGCGAGGCGCAATACTGAAATAATCGGTACAATCAGTATGCCGCAGAAAAAATTGCTGATACCATGGATAAAATCAAAGGGCAGCCCGGCGACAATCCAGGCAAGCATTCCCTTCAGATTAAATCCAAAAAGCAGGGCCTGCACCGGGGCATACATCGTCCCAAAGGCAAAGCCATGGAGCGCACAGACCACCATATACACCAACGGCCGTATCTTTTTCGGCATCTTCTTGGGAAGAAGCATCGTGATTCCCCACAGGACTGTCCATACATAGAGATACGGGATCCACCAGGCTGCAAAGCCGCTGAAAACGCCATTCAGAAGTACAT
The DNA here is from genome assembly GCA_910588285.1 of uncultured Lachnospiraceae bacterium. Classification (GTDB taxonomy): domain Bacteria; phylum Bacillota; class Clostridia; order Lachnospirales; family Lachnospiraceae; genus 14-2. Next base: position 1,965 of record CAJUQB010000151.1, on the reverse strand, counting down.
AGATGTAAATGGGGTACAGCGCCTTCTTCCGGTACACCACGGTAAAGGCAATGGTAAACGTTCCTAGCAGGTGGATATTGGGCGCCAGCTCCATCACAAGTTTAGATGCGTACATCACTGCCCCCAGCATCGCGAAAATGGCAGTCTCCCTGGTTGTAGGCTTCATACTATTCCGCCCGGAGCGAATAGCTCTCTCCCTCTGTAATCGCCGTAAGATCCACGCTCTCCATGGCGTATTCTTCACCAATGTAGAAAGCCCAGTATTTGCCATCTGCGTCAAAGTCCAGGGTTATCCCATTGACTGTCTTCACATAGAGGCCAAATTCCCCCTCTTCTCCCTGGATGATGCCAAGCTCCTCCAGTGCTTCTCCTACCATCTCCTTGTCTGTATGGATTTCAAACTTTGTCTCCTTCCCATCCAGATCCACAGCGGTAAAATAGAACATCCTCTGGCCTTCTCCCATCACACCGCCCTCTGACTGGCTGCCTGCATTGGGAGAGGATTTGTCCTCCCTGCCGCTGCAGCCGGCTGCAGCAAGGGCCAATGCCACAACAAGCGCCATACAAAGAATGTACGGAAGCCATTTCCTACGGTTTCTTATCTGCATATTTTTGATTCTCCTTTGATCTATGATTTTCTTATCATACCATTTTAAGGAGGTTCCGTCAACTGCCTGTCAAGAATGATCTTCCTCTTCCTTTTTCGTTAAAAGATTCACAAATACTATGACCACCGGAAAAATCAAGCCTGCAACCGGCCATATGATCCAGCTGTCTCCCCAGCTATGAAATGCTGTGCTGTATGCCACATAGGCCGCGGTTACAAGCAGCCAGTAGCCCGTGGAAACAGCACTTATAATGGGCCGCCGTTTCTTCCTCTGTCCGGAATACTCTCCCTCCTGGAGCAGCTTTTGGTAGCTTTCCCATATGATATTTCCCCTGATAAAAAAGATGACGCCCACACCCACGAGTAAGAAAAGCATCGCAAGCATGGCTACCAGCAAAAGCTCATTCTCTTCATCAAAGATCACGGCTGCAAACAGCGGAATGACAGATACAATGCACAGGCAGGTTCCAATGATATTATTTCTGGTATAAACTCTTTGGAAATTCTTCCTGCGTTCCATAACCATCCCGCTGACCCCATATTCCGTCTCAAATATTTCTGTATCCAGATAGTCAAAAGGCTCTGTTTTACTGCCATTGGAAATAAAAATCGGAATTGCTGCCACCACAAACAGAAGCAGCACAATGATCCCGATGCCGCCCGCCGCATTCTCCGATACGCCATAAGCGCCGGATTCACTGATCGCTCCCAGCAGCAACAGGCAGATAGGGGAAATAATACATAGAAAGGCTCCGATTGCCGTTGATTTTGCCGTGGCTGCCTTGACAGACAGGAAGGCATTGGCCTCCTCCATAGACACCCGCCTTCGCGGCACATCCTCTGACAGATTCGTGGTTTTGGTCCCGTTATCCTCGTCCTCGTCCGCCTCCTCAAACCGCTCCTTCAGCAAATAGTCCAGGCTTACGCCAAACAGCTCTGACAGCCGTATCATTTTCTCCAGATCCGGAATGGACTGGGCTCCTTCCCATTTGGATACTGACTGCCTGGTTACATTCATCTGCTCTGCCAGCTCCTCCTGGGACCAGCCGCTCTTTTTCCGAAGCCGTATCAATTTGTCTGCAAATATCATCTCTTCTCCTCCTTTTTCTTTGCTTTCCGGAAAAAGAGTACCAATTTTCAAGGTTGCATACCACCAATTGGCACAATACAATTTGTCAACTGGCAGTTGCACAGGCGGTTTTTTGCAAAAAATGTGCTCAAAAGGAGCATTTTGTGCATCAGAGCCTCCTCCTGGCCTTCTCCAGCTGCTCCTCTGTTGCCTGAAGCATCTGCCGTGCCTGCTTCTCTGTTCCTCCATTCTTCAGGAATCTTATGAGCATTTCTTCCTGGCCCTGCTC
>CAJUQB010000150.1 GCA_910588285.1 uncultured Lachnospiraceae bacterium | reverse complement strand
TAGCTATGCGGATTTCAGCAGTTGACCCTGTTGTTCCGTGAATAATTCAGGTTTATAGTATTTTTTCCTGGCAATTTCCCGCTCCATTTCCAGCAATGCAAAGTCTTCCACCACAAGGCGGGTGCTGCAGATATCCCGGTGAATCTCCAAATACTCCTTGATCTTCTGGAAGGTCCCCTGCTTGGGCTTATATTTTCCCCCTTCCAGCCGGGACACCGTTTTCTGGTCAATATCCAGGGCATCCGCCAGCCTTTTCTGTCCCTCCAGAGTATACCACAAGGCCTCCCTGGGATTGTGGCCCTTCAGTTCCACATTTCCCAGAACCCACGCAGCCTTGCTGTATACATTGGCCAGCACCTCCTCATCCTGGCAGGTTTGCTGGATATAGCGAAGAAGCCGGTTCCCGTCTATACCGATATGTGTCACATCTTCATCTATCTTCTCCTGGATCCACATCAACAGCAGCAACAGCTCACTCTCCCCCAGCAGATAGGAATCCAGGCTGTTTAAATCAAAGCCCGGCAGCGTTTTCCCCATGGCTTCCTCAAGGAGCATGGCCGCCTTCCCATGATCCCCTTCCTGCTCCACCGCCAGAACTGCACGCATTTTACAGATATACTGCCAATGCAGAGCCTCCTTTCCCTTCAGAAGGCTCTCATAAAAGATCAACGCCTCAGCCGCTTCCTCATACTGCTGCTCTTCTACATAACATTCCACAGCTTCCCGCAGATAGTATATATCATAGGATGTCTTATGATATAAGAGCTCCATTTTATTCATGGATTTCCCCAGGCGTTCCACCAGACGTTCCAGAATCAGAGGCTCCGGCAGACGCTCGCCGTTCTCAAGTCTTTGAAGCACAGATACGGAGCAGACGCCGCTTGCCAGCTCTGACAGCCCGATATTTTGCCTGGTGCGCTCATAATAAATCAGATTTCCGATCTCCCTTTTGTTCATAAATATCCTTTCTATCCCCTTGCCGTCAGGTGGGCTCAATGGTCACTGCCAAAAGCTCCGCCCGGTTGCAGATGCGGACGTGGAAGGTATGGGTTCCCAAGCCCCGGCTGGTGATCACATACTTTCCCCGGATTCTGTGGAGCCCTTCCCCATACTTCGGAAAAGGCCTAAGCTGGGGAGATACCAGGCCTCCAATCCCCGGGATCCGCACCAGCCCCCCGTGGTTGTGACCGCAGAAGGCCACATCTGCCCCCCAGGCGGCATATTCCTCCCCATAGAAAGGATTGTGGGCCAGAAGCAGCTGCAGCTCCCCGGTCCGGGCAGGGCCCACAAGCTCTGCCACATGGCCCTCCTCCATGGCCTTCACCCGGCCCCGCTCATAATAGTCAAGCTCCAACTCCAGGCCTGACAGCGTCACCGAATCCTCCCCCAGCCGGATCCTGCAGGACCGGTTGTCCAAAAAGGTCACCCCAAGCTCCTCCGCCTCCTGCCGATACTGCCGAAAGGCCTCTGCCACCAGCGGACGGCTGGCTGCCCTGGACTCATGATTTCCCATGCCGTAATAAACCGGGGCGATGGCGCACAGGCTCCTTAACGTCTCCAGGGCGCTGCTGTAGGTCTCCGTGTCTCTGGACACGATCATGTCCCCGGCAATAAGGATCAGCTCCGGGCGCAGCCGCCGCACCCTGGCCAAGAGCCTCCAGTTCCCGTTCCCGTAAGTAAAGCCATGAAGATCCGCCAGCACTGCCAGCCGGTGCTCTCCCTGTACCTTATCGGTACGAATCCTATAATTGGTTGTATCAAACCTTTTAAGCTCCCGTTTCTGCCAACACAGATATCCCAAGGCCCCTGCCACGCAGGAAATCCCTCCGATGATCCATCCTTTCATTCCAACATCCTCCCATTCAGATAAAACAGCTTCTTTCGCCGGCTGTTCCTATATTTAATCATATTTTTGGAATATTTTGCTTAAAATATAAAGAAACCCCCAAGGAGGTTACCTATGCACCGTTTTTTATCTATTGTGATTTCCGCCTGTCTTGCGGCCGCTGCTCCCCTTTCCATACAGCCCCTGCCTGTGGCTGAGCCCCTGATCCTGAAGGAGGAGGAAACGCCCGCGCCGGATCCCTTGGAGCTCTCGGCCCCTTCTGTACTGTTGATGGAGGCCTCCACAGGCACCGTGGTCTACGAAAAGGACGCCCACACCCGGCGGCCTCCGGCCAGCATCACCAAAATCATGACGCTGTTACTGATCTTCGATGCCCTGGAGGAGAAAAAAATCTCCCTGGAGGATACCGTAACCGTATCGGAGCACGCGGCCGGCATGGGCGGCTCCCAGGTCTATCTGGAGCCAGGAGAAACCCAGACCGTGGATACCATGATCAAATGTATCTCCATTGCCAGCGCCAACGATGCCTGCACAGCCATGGCAGAGGCCATCTGCGGCTCGGAAAGCGAATTTGTCAATCAGATGAACCAGCGTGCCAAGGGACTTGGCATGGAAAATACAAACTTTGTCAATTGCTGCGGGCTGGATGTGGACGGCCATGAAACCACAGCCTACGACATTGCCCTGATGTCCCGGGAGCTGATTACAAAATATCCCCAGATTCACGATTACTGCACCGTATGGATGGACACCATCACCCATGTGACAAAGCGGGGCTCCGAGGAATTCGGGCTGACCAATACCAACAAGCTGATTCGCCAGTATCAATATGCCACCGGATTGAAAACAGGCTCCACGGACCTGGCAAAATTCTGTGTCTCCGCCACTGCCAAGAGGGATGACATGGAGCTGATCGCAGTGGTCATGGCTGCCCCGGATCCCAAGATCCGCTTCAAGGATGCGGAAGCACTGCTGAACTATGGCTTCGGGAAATGCCAGGTCTATGAGGATGCGAACCAGGATGCCCTGCCCTCCCTTCCGGTAGAGCAGGGCTGTGAGAAGCTGGTTTCCATCCGCTATCAGGGGCCCTTCCGCTATCTGGACATCACAGGCCAGGATCTTAGCAGCGTCACCAAGGAGCTGCAGCTGCCGGAATCCGTCACGGCCCCCATCCAGGAGGGCGCTGCTGCCGGAAAGGCTGTCTACAAGCTCAACGGAACCGAGGTGGGCAGCGTGGATATTCTCTACGAAAGCTCTGTGGAAAAGGCCGGCTTCCAGGATTATTTCATGGAGGCGCTGGGCGCCTTCCTGCTCTAAAGCATAACTACACCAGCGGGGCAATCAGGCGGAGCACGCTTAGGACCACACGCTTGAGCCAGGAATGGTTCCGGCACATATCGGCAGTGATTTCCCGGGACCTTGCTATGGTGTCCAGGGAATCCTGCTTCACCTGCTCCACCACACTGGACTGGTACATCCAGACCCCGCATTCAAAATGGAGGTACAGGCTGCGGTAATCCATATTTACACTGCCCACCGTGGCAATCCGATCGTCGCAGACAAAGGATTTGGCATGGATAAAGCCCGGCGTATACTGGTAGATCCGGATCCCGCATTCCAGAAGTCTCTGGTAGTAGGACTGGCTCATCCAGAATACGACCCTTTTGTCCGGGATATCCGGGGTGACAATCCGCACATCCACCCCGCGCTTGGCCGCATTGCGCAGATAGGTCAGCATCTCGTTGTCCAGGATCAGATAGGGGGTGAAAATGTATACATAATCCCTGGCATGGCCAATGATATTCATATATATGTTCTCCCCCACCTTTTCCTGATCCAGGGGCGAGTCGCCGTAGGGCTGGATATAGCCATCTGCCACAAAAGGCCTGGTCTGGTAGACGCTGGGACGGTAAGCCTCATAATCCTCTGTAGAATGGCGGATGTAATTCCACATCTCCAGAAACATCAGCGTAAAGCTCCATACGGCCTCTCCCTCCAGACGCACGCCGGTATCCTTCCAGTAGCCGAACCGCTCATGCTCATTGATATACTCATCCGCCAGGTTCAGGCCGCCGGTATATCCCACCTTGCCGTCCACCACGAATATTTTCCGGTGATCCCGGTTATTCATAATAATGGACATGGCCGGCCGCAGCTTATTGAACACCTCGCACTGGATCCCCATCTCCTGCAGCGTCAGGAAAAACTTGCTGGGCAGTGTGGTCACGCAGCCAAAATCATCATAGATCAGACGCACATCCACCCCCTGGGCTACCTTCCGCCGCAGAATCTTTAAGATCTCATCAAACATCCTGCCCTCTGCAATAATAAAATATTCCAGAAAAATAAAATGCTCCGCCTGCTCCAGATCCGCCAGCATATCCGGAAACATCTTCTCCCCGCAGGAATAATACCGCATGGAGGTATTGGTATATACAGGAAAATCCGACCAGTCGGCAATGTACTTGGACTGTCTGCCCACGCTTTTGGACTTCTGATAGATCTCATCTTCCAGCTCCTGATGCCTGGGCAGATGGGGGGCCACCTCCTTGTGCATCCGCTCCATCCGCTCCCGCGTCTTTTTCGTCAGCTTGGATCGGCCAAATACAAAATAGATCGTCACCCCCACCACCGGAAACAGCAGGATCACAAAGGTCCAGACGATCTTATAAGCCGGATTGCTCCACTGGTTGATGATGTACAGAGCCGGCGCCGTGCCCACCACCTGGAACAGCACGTTCAGGATCGAGTACTCCAGACTGAACCGCAGCAGCATCCACAGCAGCCAGGAAAGCTGGATTGCCACAGCCAGGCCTACAACAACCACTCTTCCCAGCAGTACCTTTTTCACGGATTTTACCTTTACCGCCACATTTTCTTTGGGAATCTGCATAAAATTAATCCTTCTTCCGAATGTTATTACACCTTTCCTGCATACAAAGGCATATTTTTCATTGTATCACAAGAGCTTCGCCATGTCTACTGTTCCCCAGCCCTGTTTTGCGGTGGGAAGTCCCAGGTCCACTGCCCGCTCATACAGCCGCAGCTTCACATCCCGGGGGCAGAAATGGGGATATTTGCTCAGAAGCAGGGCTATGGCGCCGCTGATGACAGGGGCTGCCATGGAGGTTCCGCTTTTGCTGCCATAGCCCGTCTTATTCTCCGCACAGCTCACAATATTCGTACCGCAGGCCACCAGCTCCGGCTTGGTAATGCAGCACTCCGTGGGCCCCCGGCCGGAATATTCCGGCTTCAGACCCTGTCCGCGGATCTCCTCCCCATGGTCATCGTAGCAGCCTACGGTAATGATCTTGCGGCTGATGCCCGGTATGGTAACGCTCCCCTCCCTGGGGCCGTTGTTCCCGGCCGCGGCCACCACCACAATATCCTGGTCCCAGGCCTCCTCCACAGCCCGCAGAAGCTGCCCCTTCTCCTCACTCCTGGCGCCCAGCACCATGCCCACGGAAATATTGATGATGCGTAAGCGCAGCTCCTCCCGGTGGGCCATCAGCCACTGGATCCCCTCCACCACATTTCTGGTATTCCCGTTCCCCTTCTGATCCAGCACCTTGCAGCCATAGAGATGGCAGGCCGGGGCAATCCCGCTGTACCGGCCCCCGGACATGTACCCGCTGCCGCCGATGATCCCCGCCACATGGGTGCCATGGCCGTTATCGTCATATTTCTCCCTGCGCCTTCCCACATAATCACGAAATCCTGCAATTCTATATTGAAAATCAGGATGCTGGCAGATTCCGGTATCCATCACCGCAACGCCAACACCCTCGCCGTAATATCCTCTTTGATATGCATAAGAAACATTGAGAATTCTCTTTACTCTATCCATGGTTTTCTTTTTTTGTTTTATCATATGCATTCTGGGGGAAAGGGTGCGCAGAGGGCTGAAATCAGGCCTTCCATGTCCGCCCTGGGGCAAGGGCCAGGATCATTTCATGGGCGGGGGCAAGGACCAGGGATGCCCTTGCCCTTATATACTTTTTGTAAAACGCTTTCTGCAGATCACTGATATATGGAGTATTCTCTATGAAATGATGGAGTTCCTCCATATCCAGCCTGCCGTAAATTCTCTTCACTGCCTCATTACAGTCTGCATTTTCCACTTTCGTCAGGTAATCATAATAATTAATTTTCCTGCCGTCCAGTTTCACGGCAGAAGTCGGGAACTGGAACACCCTCTTATTTAACGCATCCTCATTGTCCAGTACACTTTGCATCACGCTTTCATCCGCCTGTGGAAGCAGACAGCTCCCACAGGCATAAACTGGGGCAAGGCCGGTAGCCTTTGATACAGGGTCGTACAAAAATCCCCAGTTGCCGTTATGCCGGTCAAAGTTGCCCAGCAGTGCGTCTATGGCAAACATCTCCCAAAAATGATCCAGCAGGCGTCCCGGTTCCATGAACTGCTGTTTTTCTATCGTTTCCAGAATGTCGGAAAGCTCCGTTCCGCTTCCGTTGCTGTCCGAATCAAGGATTGTATTCTTAATGGAGCAGAAATCAAAGAGCTGCTTTCCGTCTGCGGTAAAGTCCCGGCAGGCACAGACAATTTTTGTCTTCCCCGCCACGTCATAGGTTCCAAGCATGGTCTCCTGCGCCGTAACGCCCAGCATACGGAAGATGCTGCAGGCAATGTGTTCCGAGAAACAGCTGTTGGTATAGGAAAGCTCTGTTGGCTTTTTCTGACCTGACGGTGGGAATTTCAGCATATACTGCCGCCCTTCATATTCCACCGCAATCTTTTTTCCATTCGCACCATTGTATGCCTTGCCAAATACCCGCCTGCAGCTGGTAAAATCAATATTTTTATTCATACGCACGCTCCTTTCCAAAGATATTTCTGCCGGAGGTAGTCCGCATGTTCCGGAGTAATGGAGCCCTCACTGATTTCCGCCATGTTGATGCTGCCGTACAGTTCCCCCCACAGGCAGTCCAGAAGGTCGGATTTTGTTTTCAGCCCTTCCTTGTATGCATTAAGATCATGCTGCAGATAGTCCGGCAGGCCGCATTCAAAGCTGCGTTCCCTCTTCGTTTCCCGAATCCCGCTTTCCGTCAGCATTTCCATAGAGACACCCAGTGCATTTGCTATTTTATATACTGTTTCCGCAGAACATTTTTCCAGCTTTGTTTTCCCGCTGCAGATGTCATTCAGCGTCGCATGGGGCACCCCCGCCACAACCGCAAGCCGGTATTTTGTCATGTTTCTTTTATCCAGCAAATCTTCTATAATCATATTCCTTCACCTCGCTCACCCTTATTATATCGTCATACCGAAATAATAGCAAGCGAATATTTTTTTCAAGACCATTCTGTAGCTTTGGCGGTACTATTCACGGTGCCTTGCACCCTGCTGCAAGGCATCTGGCCAGTAAAATAGCGGTTGCGTGCATCCAGCCCCTCGCCGTCAGGCGACTTTTCAATGGGCTGGATGCGTTACAGTTCGCGGCCGGTCAGGCCTGAATTGTAACGCTTTGGCACTGTCCAACGGGATGACCTAACTCCACTTTCCACTACGATCATCGTCCAAAAACAAGAGTTGAATATCGCCCACATCAGTGCTATACTTTATTCGTTTCAATTCGGTAAATCAAAAATTGACGGAGGCAAAAAAACTGTATGGATGGAAAAACAACAATAAAATATTTACAGACCTATATTAAGGAAAAGGACTATCAGCCCGAACTGCTGAAAGATTATTTTCTCAAATTATCCGAAGAAGTCGGAGAACTTTCCCGTGCTATGAGAAAAGGTCTGAAAGCACAAAATGATACTGAAATTAAGGGCACAGTAGATGAAGAATTATGGGATGTCATTTATTATGCTTTGGCCATTGCAAATATATATGACATTGATATGGAACAGGTGATTAAATTGAAATCCGAAATGAACGAAAGCAGATATCCTTCAAAGATTAAATTTGAAGAAGGCAGATAACCGAAATTTTTATAATTTTTTCCTCACTTTTTCAATACACCTAATTTGTCGGCGATTGCCTGAAAATATAGAGAATCAGTAATACAGACACAATTATTAATATTCCAAAACACATAAACGTATTATTGATGCCTAGATGCTCTATCATAAAAGCTACTAATAGATCACATTAGAGCAACCTTAAAAGCTGTACCAACTCATGCGATTCATCCGCATCTGATGTGGTCTGTCTAGTATCAAACTGTGAAAAACGGTTGTTCCGATAAAAAGATAACAGATTTTCCTCATTTTCAGCTTCCAGAAACGTTACCATGCCGCCAAACATATATTGTGTTGCTTTGATTTTATCCCATGCCAGTTCAAGAAGTTCTGCACCAGTAATCATTTTTCCATCATTTTCAGAATAATTTTTACCTAATTGTGCAATCAAATAAGCTGACATGGTATATGTATCCGATTTTTTATCCAACTCACTAACCCGTAACAATTTTCTCTTTACCGTATTGCTCGCCGTTTCACCTCTTACCGTCAACGGCTTTAATGCAAGCGTAAAATATCCCAGCAATTTTCCGTCAGCAACAGAAAACACAAGATATGTCACAGATTGGTTCTTTTTAGTAAATTCAATGGAACTGTGCTTCAAAAACCGCTCCACGTCAGGGTTCATGGGACAAGAAAACTCGGAGAGGATTTGAAGCAGTTCATCCTCCCCAAGTTCAGGATTCTCATTACCAATATACCGCCGGATATTGATAATTCTATACCTGAATTATTCATGCGGATTCACTAATTAAGGTATCAACCGCATAGTTACTGC
>CAJUQB010000149.1 GCA_910588285.1 uncultured Lachnospiraceae bacterium | reverse complement strand
GCTTTAATCTGCACCCAGGCAAGGGATATGGATCTGGATTGCCTGATTCAGGTAAACTCTATGGCCCTGAACGATGAGTTCAACGAGCTGATTGCCGGTTTGGAAGAGATTTACTGCTGTGATTCTTACGCGGCCGATTATCCCGATGATGCTTTCCAGGAGTTTGTTTCCAAATATGAGTCTCTTTACGGAGAGAAGCCCATCGTTCACGGTTATTTCGGATACTGTGCGGCCAAACGCCTCCTTGATACCATTGAGGAATATGGTCTTGACGATATGACTAAGGTTCGTGACGCTCTCAGAAACGGAACGCAGGAAACGGAGCTTGGCACTCTGGAATTCATTGACGGCGATGCAGACCGTCCTACCATCTGGAGTAAATATGATGTGGACGACGGTGTATTCCATGCCGTTACGGAGATTCCTTCTCTGAAATAATTGTAACAGTTGTCTCTGTACCAGAAATACAAAGTGGACTGCCGCCGCTTGCGACGGTCCACTTTTACTAAAAAAATTAGCAGGAGGGAATATACAGATGGATCTTGGATTAAAGGGAAAAGTCGCCGTCGTCATGGGCGGGACAACAGGAATCGGAGCCGAGGCGGCGCTGCGGTGCGCGGCGGAGGGGTGCAAAATTGCTGTGTGCAGCCACAATATGGAGAAGGTGGAGGCCTTTGAGAAGCGTGCGGCTGAGGCGGGGATCACCGATGTGCTGGTGGAGCAGGTAAACGGCATGAAGGCCGAAGAGCAGGAGGCCTTTGCGGATCATATTGTAAAAAAATTCGGAAGAATCGATGTGTGGGTAAACTGTGCGGGAGGCAATAAACATGGCCCGCTTTATACACTTCCGGAAGAAACATTCCGTTATATCATTGACTTGAACCTGACCTCCGCGTTCCTTGGGATTAAAACGGCTTCCAAGTATATGATGGAGCAGAAGAGCGGTGTGATCATCAATCTTTCCTCCCTGTCTTCTAAAATGCCGGTGGGCTACCGGGTAACTTATGGAGCAGCCAAGGCCGGTGTGAATCTGCTGACCATTGGGGCCGCGTCGGAGCTGGCTCCCTTCGGTATCCGCGTAAATGCTGTGGCTCCCGGAATCATCGACACGGTGCTTTCTGCCAATGCGATTTATGAGCATACAGATTATATCATGTCCATGATTCCTCTTCACCGGGCAGGCTCTCCCATGGAGGTGGGCGATGTGATTGTCTGCCTGGCCAGCGACCAATTCAGCTATGTGACGGGCGCGGTGATTCCTGTGGACGGCGGCAAGAACTCCATGGAGGATACGGATTTAGTTTGGACCACACCCTGGAAGGGATGATGGTTATATAAGGAGAAGGCAGATGGATATTGGAAAGATGATGCCGAAGGAGATGTCGGCGGAGGAGATCAGCCGCCTCTTTGACTGGAGTGAGGATGAACTGGCGGCTATGGATGAGGTGGAGTTTCGGGCCAGGTTCCGGGAACGCTGTCATCATACCATGGAAATTCAGGTGTACGAGCATGCATTCCGGGGGAAGTCTCTCTCTGAAAAGCAGATTGCGACGGCGGAAAAATATCTGCATATCTGGGACAGGAGAGGACTTTCCCACGATTGTCATGAGTATTGTTATGTGCAGAGGCTTCTGGAGTTTGCAAAAACTCTGATAGCCGGGGAGGTTCCCGACCTTTCCTCCTATGAGCCCAAGTGGCTTACGGGGGAGGAGACAGAGGTATTTGAGAGAGTCCTTTATGAGCGCCGTTCCGTCCGCCATTGGGATCTCTCAAAGAGAATTCCGGATGAATTGATCGACAAGATTCTCCGGGCCGGACTTTGGGCGGCCCACGCCTGCAATCTGCAGTCCGTTCGTTATCTCGTGGTCCGTGAGGAATCGGAGCCCGGCCTCTTTCGCGGAAGCGATATTCCCGGGGGTCCGGTTCATATTGTCCTGCTGCAGGATGTGAGAAATTACCGGGCGAATCCGCTTATGCCGGAATACAACCAGCTTCTGGACTGCGGCGCTGCGGGGCAAAATATCGTCCTGGCGGCTCATGCCTATGGACTTGGCGGAGTATGGCTCACCTTTAATCAGAAGATGAGGGAACGGCTGATCAAGCGGTTTGATATTCCGGATCATATAGATCTTGTCACATATGTGGATGTCGGCTATCCTGCACAGTCTCCTTGTCCGCCCCTGCGTCCTGATCCGGAGGATGTTATTTTTGCAAGGATCTGATAGAAAATAAAGGTTTCTTCGTCAGTGATTGCGGGATGGGAGATTCCGGCAACGGAATTTTTGATGTCTAAAGCGTCCGTATGGACACCACCGTATGGGAAATAAACATCCTGTACGGTGGTTGTTTTCTTGTTTTCGAGCAGCCCCCTTTAGTTTACAGCCTAATTGGTCTTTTTCTGCTCAGTTTCAGAACTTAAAGGCAATCTTGAAATCACCGTATTTTCCGGTTGCATATTCAAAAGCCTCTTTCCAGTCTTCAAGCTTAAAGTAACGGCTCACGACACCTTCTGTTTTTAGGCTGCCGTTTTGAATATTATCAATTACATAAGGGTAGCAGTAGGGGCTTAAATGAGAACCGAGAACATTCAGCTCCTTGTTGTCGCCGATCAGAGTCCAGTCTACGGTAGTGGCGGCAGCAAAAACACCGAATTCTATGAAAGTCCCCAATTTTCGGACCATCTGCAGGCCCTGAACGACACTGGAGGGATGGCCGGTTGCTTCAATGTAGATATCACAGCCGTATCCATCAGTCATATCCAGAATTTCTTTGAGGGCATTGATTTTGGAAGGATTCAATACAACGTCTGCGCCAAATTCCCTGGCTTTTTCCAATCTCTCATCCTTCATATCCAGGACAATTAATTTGGCTGGATTTATTTTTTTAACGTAGGTGATCATTCCTAATCCTAAAGTTCCTGCTCCGGAAATGACCACAGTATCTTCGACTGTGATGGAAGCACGGTCAACTGCGTGTTTGGAACAGCTGTAGGGCTCAATCAGTAGTGCCTTTTCCAGCGGCATCTCTTCAGGAACTGTGTGAAGCACGGCGTTTTTGGGATATCGCACATATTCTGCCATTCCTCCGTTGTTTTCTTTCTGAAAACCAAAGGTGGCATGAGGTTGGCACATCCAATAACGCCCGGTTTTGCAAAACCTGCATTTTCCGCAAGGAACGATCTGATCGGCGATGAGGCGCTCTCCCACATGATAGGATGTGACATTTTTCCCGGTTTTTACCACATGACCTAAAAACTCATGGCCGGGAATAAAAGGCGGGCGTACCCATTTTTCATGGGTGTCGTCTCCCCATGTGGAATTACCCTCATAGCATTTTAGATCGCCGGCACAGATTCCACAGCCTTCTGTTTTGATGATGATGTCATCATCCCCGCACTCGGGAACAGGATAATTGCTTTCGAATCGGTAGTCGCCTTTGTCGTAAGCGACAAGGGCTTTCATAGTTTCTGGTAAAATATTCATAATAGATACCCCCCCTCATTAATTAAAATCAATTTATAAAACAGATTATATCATCGGGGTTAAATAATAGCAATGGAAATATCAAAAATTTTATGAAAATTTAGAATTGTAGAAATAAGTGTAAGAGGAACATTCTTCGGAATGTTCCTCTTACACTTACTTAGATAGATTCGATAAAGGATACAATAAAGTTTAAGGCGGCTCCCGCTGCGATGGATTCTTTTTTGTAAGAGCAGGTCTTCAGGTAATCTGCGTCGTTGGAAAAGGTATTAAGGCGGGCGGCCCGCTCCTTTAGGTCGCTGAGATAAGGATCTAGATATTCACCTACATAACCACCCAGAATAATTTTGCAGTCAAGGAGCACGTGAACGATATTGACGGTTGACGCCAAATGATCCAGATAAATATCCCAGGATTTTTTAAGCTCTTTATTCCCGGATTTCAGGCCTTTAAAAAAGGCGGATAAATTTTCATCGGTCAGATCGGACAGGTTGGTAGCGGCAAGATAAGTGTCCACACAGCCATATTGCCCACAGTAGCAGCGTTTTCCGTTGGGAACTAAGGTAATATGTCCGACTTCCCCGCTTTTTTGGGTATCCCCACTGTAAACAGCACTGTTGATAATCATGGAACCGCCGATATTATTGCTGAGCATCAGATAAAAGGCATTTTTCATGTTATGATTCAACCATGTTTCTGTAAATGCAGCAGCATTTGCATCATTAAAAAGCCGGATGTCATATGGAATATATTTGGAAAAATCCTCCAGGGTGGTTCCGCTTAAATTTATGATCTTACTGAAGAAAACACTTTTTCGGTCAATGTCCACCAGAGCTGGAAGGCCGATTCCTACTCCAAGGATATGTTCCCTGTTCAGATTGGAATTTTGAATCAGAGTGTCCAGAGTATTAGCGACATATTGATAATAGGAATCTGTAGCTTCAAATTTCATTCTATGTCTGGTAGAAGCGATAATGTCACCGAGTAGATTGACGGCAACAATGGTTACATGATTGCCTGTCACATCAATTCCAAGGGCGATTTTTGCATCTTCAATTATGGAATAAGTGATGGCTCTTCTGCCGCCGGTATGCCCCTGAGAACCAGATTTTTTGATGAGTCCATCCGCAACGAGATCGTCGATATTTTTTGTGACAGTGGGAAGGCATAACTGAAGATCAGAAACGAGATTTTGCTTGGTTAATGCTCTGTTTTGAAAAAAATGATGGTAGATGCTGGATCGGTTAATTCGCTTGATTTCTACATTTAATGTTTTTTTTCCAGCCATTGAAAATCTCCTCTGTACTTTTTTAAAAGCCCTTTTATTAATATAGTTTAAAAATAACATAACCTTGGATATTCTGCAAGGTGAAATATTTTTTTTTATAAAATTCGGGAACAATACCGGTAGAGATAATAGGAGACAACCCAAGAATTAAGTAATAAAGCATAAAACATCTGCACTTAGAATGGAAAATTTATAAAAAATATCTAAAAGACTATTGACAAATTTTAAAAAGGCGTTTATAGTTTATTTAAACTTGTTTTATAAAGTCGATTTAAAAAACAGAAATATAAAACAAGAAATACTATAGGGAGGGTAAAAAATGGTAACAGGTATAGTTGTTGTTTTGATTTTCATTGTGATTGCGGCTTTAATGATTGCAAAGAAGCTGCCTACGGTACTCGCACTTCCGTTGATGGCGATTCTGATCGGGTTTGCGGCAGGACTTCCGCTAAAGGGAGAGGAAGGTATTTTAACCAATGTGATTCCTCAGGGAGCCCTAAAGCTGTCTGGTACGTATGTGGCAATTTTGTTTAGCTGTTGGCTTTCAAGGATTCTTTACCGGACAGGTGTTTCAGCTACGATCATTAAAAAAGCAGCAGAGTTTGGTGGAGACAAACCCTTTATTGTTTCGCTTTTGCTATGTGCGGCCAGTGTTTTCCTGTTCACAGTTCTGTATGGAACAGGTGCCGTAGCCATGGTGGGTGCAATTGTTCTTCCTATTATGCTTTCAGTAGGAGTTCCTCCTCTCACTGCCTGCAATGCTTTTCTGGCCGCCATGACAGCCGGATATGTGATCAATCCGGCCAATATTGCCGCTTTGACAAATATTACGGGTGTGGCCCAGAGTGACCTGTATTTGACAGCAGGTATCCTGACTGCTTTCAGCTGTGTATTCTGTGTCGGGATCCTCTGGTGGGGATTCAGAAAAAAGGGAAAGAAATATGCTTTTTCAGCGGAGATTTCCAATGATAATGATGATGAAGAAATTGAAACAGTAAAAGGGTTCAGGGGTTTTCTGGCATGTATGACTCCTGTTGTAGTGGTATTGGTGATGCTGATCTTCAAGTTGGATGCGATCGTCGTATTTATGATTGGCATTTTGTGGCTCATGCTTATGACCTTTAAAGGAAATTGGTCCAAATACTGCAGTATGATTGTGCAAAGCTGCTATGAGGGATTCAAAGAGGGTGCCCCTACTGTTTCTCTCCTGTTCGGTATTGGCATGCTGATCAGTGCAATGACAGCGCCGACAACACAGGCAGCGATTCAGCCGTTTATGGAAGCGATTACGCCGACCTCGGCTGTTGCATTGATTCTTTTTGTGTGTCTGCTGTCCCCTGGTGGTTTATATCGTGGTCCCTTTAATATCATGGGTCTTGGTGCCGGATTGGCGGTCAGTATGCTGGCAGTGAATGCAGTTCCCGTACTTGCCCTGTCTGCAGCCTTTTATGCGGCATTCAGATGGCCGACACAGTCCTGTCCCACTTCTACCCAGGTTGTATGGGCGGCAAACTTTGTCGGTTATGATCCCACCACAGCAGCAATGAAGGTATTTTGGCCTAACTGGATTGTAACAGCACTTTCTGTAATAGTTGTGGTTCTGATTTATATTTAATTGCAATTTTTTGCCAGGTAAGTCTGGGTAAAGCGGGCCTTATGCGTCCGCTTTACTTCATCTATAGAATAGATAGGAAAAGATTAAGGAGAATTATATGAAGGTAAGAATCGGAATTGATGTAGGGGGAACTTTTACTGACGCTGTTGTCATTGACAATGAGACATTTGAACTAGTCGGCAGTGCGAAGATCCCAACGACCCATGAAGCAAAAGAGGGAGTTGCTGCCGGCATTATCCAGGTACTTCATAAAGCGATGGAAGAGTGTCATGTAAAACCGGAGGATGTGGTTTTTATTGCACATGGCACGACTCAGGCGACAAACGCTCTTCTGGAAGGTGATGTGGCAAAAGTTGGAATTGTAACTCTGGGAAGCGGAATTCAGGGGGCGAAATCCAAATCAGATACCAACATTGGAAATATTGAACTGGCTCCGGGAAAGAAGCTTTATACAGAGAATGAATTTGTCAATACAGCCAGTTCAGATGGATTGGAGGCAGGCGCCGAACAAGCACTTAAGAAGCTTCAGGAAAAAGGTGCGGAATCTATGGTTGTGTCGGAGGCCTTTAGTGTAGATGATCCGGCCAATGAAAATCAAGTGATGGAGCTTTGCAACCGGGAGCAAATACCGGCAACAGCAGGCAATGATGTGTCCAAGCTTTATGGCCTTAAGGTTCGGACTAGAACCGCTGTTATCAATGCAAGCATTCTTCCTAAAATGCTGGAAGTGGCGAATATGACGGAAAGCTCCATTAAAAACGCAGATATCAAGGCTCCGTTGATGGTGATGAGGTGTGATGGCGGTGTTATGACAGTGGAGGAAGTGCGGAGCCGTCCGATTCTTACGATTCTTTCCGGACCTGCAGCCGGCGTGGCGGGGGCATTGATGTATGAAAAGCTGACTGACGGCATTTTTATGGAGGTCGGCGGAACGAGTACCGATATCTCCTGCGTGAAGGATGGAAATGTTGTTATCAAATATGCGGAGGTTGGCGGACATAAAACCTATGTCAATTCTTTAGATGTGCGCACGGTGGGGATTGGCGGAGGGAGCATGATCGAGATATCGAACGGGAAAATGGTTGACGTAGGCCCCAGAAGTTCCCATATTGCAAATCTGGCATATGAGGTGTATACAGATGTTCAGGATATTGTCGACCCTGTTTTGAAGGAGATACATCCAAAAACGGATGATCCGGCTTATGCTTATATCGAATGCAGTAATGGGAAAAAGTTCGCACTTACGATGTCCGGAGCGGCCAATATTGCCGGTTATGTTAAAGAGGATAATTATGCACATGGAAATGTGGAGGCAGCGAAAAAAGCCTGGGAACCTCTTGCAAAAAATATGGGGCTCTCTGTTTTGGAAACGGCAAAGCAGGCACTTTATCTGGCCGCTAAAAAAAATGGAAAGATTGTAAACAGTTTTATCAGTGATTATGGCCTGGATAAAAAAACGCTGACATTTGTAGGAGGAGGAGGCGGCGCAGCCAGTGTGGTACCCCATATTGCAGAGGAATTTGGGGTGAATTTTAAAATTGCCAGAAATGCATCCGTGATTTCTCCTATCGGCGTTGCGCTTGCTATGGTACGGGATATGGTGGAGAGGACTATTCAAAATCCTACGGAAAAAGATATTCTGGCCCTTCGATATGAAGCGATTCAGAAAGCGGTAAAAGCCGGTGCCAATCCGGATTCGGTTGAGGTCAAAGTGGAGGTGGATGCCCAGCAGAATAAGGTCAGAGCCATCGCTATAGGAACCACAGAGCTTCGGGCGAAAGAGCTGTCGGCTGCGGAGAAGACAGACGAAGAGTTGATTTCCATTGCGGCGGCTTCTCTCGGGGCGCCGCCTGCAGAATTGGTAAAGGCTGCGGATAACGGCAGTATGGTGGTATTTCTCTACCATACAACGGAAAAACAATTTTTCTTTTTTAAAAAGAAGATTTCCATGCTTCGCTTGGTGGACAGAGACGGGATTATTCGTCTTCAGAGGAAGAATGCGGCAGTTCTGGAATGTGAGGCGGCAAAGTGGAAGCAGAAGGTGAAATACTTGCTTGGCGAGCATACGGTTCATTCCGACGGAGGAGCAGAGATTCCCAATATTTATATTGTTCTTGGAAAACGGATCATAGACCTGGCGGGAATGCAGAGTAAAGAGCAGATACTGTCACTATGTGAAGTGGAATTGGCAAATGTGCCGAAAGAGGAAAGGCTGATCATGATTTGCACGCTTACCGCGGAGAATGCGAGGGGTTAAATGAATCGGTTTCCGTTTCCGGACAGGATACAGTC
>CAJUQB010000148.1 GCA_910588285.1 uncultured Lachnospiraceae bacterium | reverse complement strand
TCCCCGGCATCAATTCCCTGCTGTATGATCTCAGTCAGGGCTGGTTTTAATTCTGAAATCAGATGGTTCATGTATTTTTGGTGCAGGAAGGCAGAATCCTGAGCAGTTGTCACCGTTGCCGTGCCGGCGCCGCTGTGGTGGAGGAAGGCTGCCGAGGAATTGCGGCAGGCCTGAAGGATCATGGCCATGCGGGTAAAGGGAGAGATCTCGGTACGGGCGGCCAGGCTCTTGGCCGTGTTCAGAGGCTTTTCGTAATTCCGCTCCACCAGTGCGTCCAGAATGGCTTCCTTGGAGGGGAAGTAGTAATAGATGCTTCCCTTGCCTATTTCTGCCTTTTTGGCGATATCGCTTACCGAGATATTCTGTATTGTCTGATCCTCCAGAAGCTGCTGGAGCGCATCTATGATTCTGTCATATTTTTTCAAGTCTGCCATATTGTCCACTCTCCATAAACTGCTATATATGAATAAAGATATAAAAAGCATAGCACAAAAAAAGTTTTTGGGCAACTGGGAATAATGTCCGAAAATCGGGAAAAGATGAGTCTATAATTTGGGAAAACTCCAGTTGACCAATGGTCGAAAAATGTGTTATTATATTTTTGAAGAGGATCGACCGATGGTCGACATATTCTGTACAGACATAAGCTGTGCGGAGCATAAAGGAGGAAGTTATGACATACGCAGATTTTTTTTATGAGATCAAAGGAAAGTTTATGGGAGCTGACGTCAGCGATATTCCGGAGCATTTGGCATTCCAGTTCAATATCGAGGACGAGGAAGCCGGAGGCGCTTTTTATGTAGAGGTGAAGGATGGACAGCTGTATGTAGAGCCCTATGAATATTATGACAGGGACGCCATGTTTACCTGCTCGCCGGATGTGCTTCGGAAGATCGCAGCCGGGAAAATGAACCCGGTGGCAGCCTTTACGATGCAGAAGCTGAAGGTAGAAGGAAATATTGATAAGGCCCTGAGGCTGAAGGACATTATTGAGATGAAGCAAAAACAGGCAAAGAAATAAAGTACAGGAAATAAAATACAGGAAATAAAATACAGGAAAAAGCACAAGAAATGAGGCGAGAAATCAATGGGAGCATTAAAACGTGTGGTGGCGGCAGCCGGACTTCTGGCGGCAGCTGCGGCTGGGGAAACTTTGTATTTCTACAACCGGACGATGAAGCGTCAGAATGCCAGGACAGACCGGACGATGAAGATGTCCGGCACTGACTGGGAAAAATATTACCCGCTGATGGAAGAGAGAAAAAATTTTGTATTGCCAAAGGAGCACCGGGATGTGTACAGGACCTCCTTTGACGGGCTGAAGCTCCATGGCACCTATTTTCCGGCCCTGGAGGAGAGAACAGACAAACTGGTAATCTGTTTCCACGGCTACACCGGCGAGGGCTTAAGCAACCATATGGCGATTGCCGAATATTTCCTGAAACGCGGATATGCCATATTGCTGCCGGACGCCAGGGCCCATGGGGAGAGCGAGGGGGAGTATATTGGATTTGGCTGTCTGGACCGGAAGGATGCCCTAAGCTGGATTAACTGGGCGCTGGAGGAATGCGGGCAGGACACCAGGATCCTGCTCTACGGAACCTCCATGGGAGGGGCAACGGTGCTGATGGCCAGCGGCCTTGCGCTTCCGGAGCAGGTGAAGGGGATTGTGTCTGACTGTGGATTTACCTCCCCCAAGGAAGTGTTTACCCATGTGCTGAACAACATGTATCACCTGCCTGCCTTTCCGGCTATTCCAGGAGCGGATCTTCTGAACCGCAGGCTGGCGGGCTATGGAATGGATGAGTGCAATGCCAGGCGGGAGGTGGAAAAGGCCCAGGTGCCGATTCTTTTTATCCATGGCTCGGCAGATACCTTTGTCCCATGCAGCATGTGCCATGAGCTGTATGAGCATTGCAGCGCCCCAAAAGAAATTCTGATCGTGGAGGGGGCTGCCCATGCGGAGAGCTACTACAAGGACATGGAAGCGTACGAGAATGCGCTGACCAAGTTTACAGATCAGATTTTTATGTAACACATATAATAAGGAAATAACGCATCCGGGTGTGTCGGGAACACAGGGTGTAAATCATAAGGAGAACACAATGAAAACAAGAAAAGGATATAGCGCTTACCCGCTGACCGTAGCGCAGAAGTTCCACAATTACTATTCCCAGTACTGCCCGGGGAAAGAGATTCTGAATATTGGATCCAGCCTGACCATTGAGTTTCAGCTCAATATTGAGGAGCTGCGTAAGGCCATCTACAAGGCCTATGAGCGGTGCGAATCCATGCGGGCCCGCCTTGCCTATGACAAAAAGGAAAAGGAATGGTATCAGTATATTGTAGAGAGAGAGGAGCGGGAGATTCCCTTTGTGGATTTTTCGGACAAGACCATGGAGGAGGCAGAGGCGGAGATGACGGCCTGGACAAGGGTCCCCTTCGACAAGGAGGATGCCCCCATGAACAGGGTGGTTATCATTAAGACGCCGGATGGTTTTGAGGGAATGTATATTGCAGGGGATCATCGGTTTATGGACGCCCAGTCCCTGATCGGTTTCTTAAAGGATGTCATTGAGCTGTACTGCAGCGCGAACTTTGAAAATGTCCCTTATCCTGCGGACACCCGCTCCTATATTCAGCAGCTGGAGAAGGACCTGGCTTATGAGGCAGGAGGCAAGGCACAGGCCAGGGACCGGGAGTATTTTTACAAGCAGATTGAAGCGTCGGAGCCTATTTTTAATGGGATAGACGGCCCCGGCAGGCTGGAGGAGGCCAGAAAGGCTGCCGGGAATCCGGCCTTACGCACAGCGCCTACCGGGTCGGACAGCTTTGCGGCAGATATTGACATTTTCCATTTGGAGGAGGAGCCTACCAGGCGATTGATGGATTTCTGCGAGGCGCATCATGTTTCCCTGCAGTGCCTGCTGATTATGGGGATTCGGACCTATCTGCAGAAGGTAAACCAATGCGATGATGTTTCCCTGCAGGTGGCATATGCCCGCAGGGCTACCCTGCTGGAGAAAAAATCCGGCGGCACCAGGATCCACTGCTTCCCCTTCCGGACCGTTATTCCGGAGGACAAGACCTTCCTGGAGGGCGTGCTGGAGATTCGGGATAAGCAGAATGAGGTGTTCCGGTATGTGAATTTCAACCCGGCAGAATACCTTGCCCACCGGAGACAGTGCTATCCTTCTGCGCCGGGTACGGGCTATGAAACCATATCCCTTACCTATCAGCCGGCTACTCTGCGGGAGAAGGGGCTCACGGACCTGGGAGAGATCCGGTACAAGACAAAGCGCTACGGAAATGGGTATTATGCCGACGGCATGTATCTGACCGTGATGCACCGGCCGGAGGACAACGGGCTGGATTTCAGCTTTGAGCACCAGGTGAAGGCTTACAGCCGGCAGCAATTAGAGTATTTTTATTATTATATCTGTAAGATTATGTTTAAGGGAACGGAAACCCCCAATCTGAAAATCGGGGACATTATCAAGCTGGTATAGGCAGTGGAGAAGGAGACGAGCATATGTTTGAAGAGCTGGTAGAAATTATTGTTAATTATGTGGAGGTTCAGAAGGAAGCAATTACGCCGGAATCACGGTTCATGGAGGATCTGGGATTTACCTCCTTTGATTTTATGAGCATGCTGGGAGAGATTGAGGATACCCTGGATGTGGAGATCGACCAGGAGGAGGCAGCTAACATCCGCACCGTGCAGGAGGCGGCAGACTATCTGGAGAGGATCAGCCATGAATGAATTGCGCAGTACCATCTATGAATTACTGGACCATGCGGAGCGGGAATTCGGTCCCCGTGATGCAGTCCGATACAAGGTAAAGACCGCCGCAGCGGGCGGGAAAAAGGAGACGCAGGTAGAGGCAAAGACCTATACCCAGCTCAAGGAGGACAGCAGTCATTTTTCTGCTGCCCTGGCTGAATTGGGCCAGCAGGGGAAGCATATTGCAATCCTTGGAGCTACGTCCTATTCCTGGATTACCGCTTATTATGGCATTGTAAACGGGTGCAGCGTGGCTGTTCCCCTGGACGCCAATCTCCCGGCGGAGGAGCTCTGCGAGCTGATTGACCGGGCGGACGTGACAGCCCTGGTCTATGACAAGACAAAGGCAGAGGCAGCCGGAAGCGCTGCAAAGCAGTGCGGGAAGCTGAAGCATCTGATTGCCATGGATGGGGACGGCCTGGTGCCAGAGGCGCTGTCCATGTGGGAGCTGATTGCCAAGGCTGCTGCAAAAGCCGGGGCCCGGGAGGCCGTAAGACCAGAGCCAACGGATCTGGCAACCATCATGTTTACCTCCGGAACCACCGGAAAGAGCAAGGGGGTTATGCTGACCCACCAGAACCTAGCAGAGAACGCCACAGCCCTTGATATGGGCTATGAGCCTGGGGTTGTGCTGATGAGCGTCCTGCCGATCCATCATGCCTACTGCCTGTCCATGGATATCCTGAAGGGAATGTCTGTGGGAGCAGTAATCTGCATCAATGATTCCCTGCTTCGGGTGGCCAAAAATATCAAGCTGTTTGAGCCGAATATGATTCTGATGGTGCCCCTGATGGTGGAGACTCTGGCAAAGAAGCTGGAGGATGCCGCCCTGATTCCGGCGCCGATCATCAAGGCCAAGGTATTCGGAAAGCAGTTTCATACCATCTGCAGCGGCGGCGCCTATCTGAATCCGGCCTATGTGGAACTATTCAAACGGTATGGGATCACCATTCTCCAGGGATATGGCATGACGGAATGTGCACCGGTGATCAGTACCAACTGCAAGTTTGCCGCAAAGACAGGCTCCATCGGCAAGCCTATGCCCAACTGCCAGGTGCGGATTGTGGACGAGGAGATTCAGGTCAAGGGCACCAGCGTGATGCAGGGCTATTACGAGATGCCGCAGGAGACAGCAGAGACGCTGGAGGACGGATGGCTGAAAACAGGAGACCTTGGCTACATAGATGAGGACGGCTTTCTGTTCCTTACCGGCCGGAAAAAGAATTTGATTATTACGCCAAATGGAGAAAATGTATCCCCGGAGGAGATTGAAAATAAGCTGGGAGAGCACCGCCTGATTCAGGAGGTGCTCATCAGGGACCGGGACGGTGTGATTGAGGCGGAGATTTTCCCGGATCTGGAATATGGGGCAAAAAAGCGAATCAAGGATCTGCAGGCAGCCCTGCAGAAGATCATTGATGATTACAACAGCAAGGCTCCGCTGTATAAGCGCATTTTCAGCCTGAAGGTGCGGGATACGGAATTTGAGAAGAATACCACGAAGAAGATTAAGCGGTTTTGAATTGGTTTTAGAGCGTGTAAAAGCATGTGAAAAGCAGGTGTTCTGGTACAGATGGTGCCAGGATGTCTGCTTTTCCTTTTTGAGGGCTCTCTTTTTTTGGAATTTGGCGGATTTTGTGAAAAATGCCGGATTGTGTACCGTATGCAGGTGTGCTATACTTCCGTTAAAGCATATTTTCTTTATCCAGGCAATGGAAACTGCCTGATCTTTCGAGGGACCAATCCCTGTCAATGAGATCCTTTTATTCGGAAAATTCATGCTTAATATCCCATAAATACAAAAGCAGGGGTTTTCTGGGAAGCTTCTGCAAGGACAGGAGGAACAGGATATGGACAATGATGCGTGCTGGAAGGAGTTTTTTTCAGACAATAGACGTTATGCAGATATTATCAATGGTCTTGGATGCGGAGGCCGTCAGGTAGTAAGCGGGGAAGAACTGGAAGAAGTGGACAGTCAGACAGGATTTTGGCGCGGTTCCGGATTCATCCGCGGCTTGCCGGGGCGTAAAAGGAGAAGCGTGAAGCTTCGGGACAGTGTCAGGAAAGCGGCCTTTGGAGTGAATTTTGCAGTGGTAGGGATTGAAAACCAGGAATTGATTGATTATTCGCTGCCGCTGCGGGATAATTCCTATGAGGTTGGGGAATATGAGAAGCAGGCATCAAGGATCCGCCGGGAGGTGCGAAAAGCGTCTCAGGGTCTGCGCAGAGGAGAATATCTCTATGGATTCCGGAAGGACAGCCGCCTGCATCCAACGGTAACGTTTGTCCTGTACTATGGGAAGGAGCCCTGGGACGGTCCGAAGACGCTGCATGAGATGCTGGATTTTACAGATATACCGGAGGGACTGCGAGAAATGGTGGGGAACCACCGTGTCAACCTGATTGAGATCCGAAAGCTTAGCGACACCAGCATATTCCGGACGGATGTACGTCAGGTATTTGAGTTTATCCGCTGCTCAGAAGATGACCAGGCCTTGTTAGAACTGGTGAAAAGGGATCCATATTTCGGGAATATGGAAGAGGATGCGTTCGAGGCAGTGGTGCAATACACCAACGCCACGGAGCTGATTGGTGTAAAGGAGTATTACAGAAAGGATGGGAAAATCAATATGTGTACAGCGATAACGAAGCTGATTGCGGATGGTAGAAATGAAGGGCTGCAAATCGGAAGGAATGAGGGGATAACTGCGGGTCAAGAGTCCAAGACCCGAACTGTTGTGAGAAATATGATCCGCCGCGGCATGTCAGATGCAGATATCATGGCAGTGGCAGAGTGCAGCCGGGAATTGGTGGACGAGATCCGAAATAAATGCTGAAAAGGGCAGCTTTATCAAAAAATGAGGAAAAAAGACACACAAGATATTGATGAGAAAACCCAGTAACTACAAGGGCTGGAAGAATTCCTATGGCAAAAAATGAAAAAAATAAAATAAAAATGAAAAAAAGAATTGACATATATGGGTTTGAGTGATAGAATGTAAACGTAAAATATTTGTAACAAAATATTTTATTGCGTATAGGCGGTATGTCTCTGTCCTGACAGGACGAAAATCTAAAAACCAAGTATAAAGGTAGAATGGAGGAAGTAATGAAGAAAAAAATTTCAGTATTATTAGCCACGTTAGTACTTACGTTGGCAATGGGAACCAGCGCAATGGCAGCAGTTAGCCCGTACATCGTAGCTCCGGAGATCGTTGAGCTGGAGAAGGGTAACATGAACAATGCAGAGTACGACACATTGTTCAAGGTGTTCGGCAACTGGCTTGCAGCAGATGGCCGTTATTGGATGTCATCTGTATGGGATGGAACTGACAAGGCTGTACAGCAGAACAACGCTGCACTGAATATCGTTAAGACCTATGCTGGTATTACTGGCTGGGAGAGAGCTGACGTTATCGCTTTCATGAACGTTGGCGCAAAGAACGTTACAGCTGAAATGTGGAAAGCTGGCGTTCAGGTTAGCCTGATGGATGTTCCTGCTGTTGGTTATGAGAAGTATGTTGTTCTGCATGTAAAGAGCGACGGTGCTCTGGAAGTTATCCCGAACAAGGTTGAGGGTGGCCGCATCATCGGTACTTTCCATTCTCTGTCTCCGGTTATCGTTATCGGCTTGAAGGGCAATTTCGGAACCAACACACCTGCTAACGGTACAACCACTGGTACTAACGCTGGTACAACCGCTCCCAAGACTGGCGAGCAGAACATGGCAGTTGTTTATGTTCTTGCAGCAGCTTGCCTGATGGGCGCACTGGTTTATGTAAACCGCAAGAAAGTTACTCTGTAATTAAAGAATTCATAACTGGAAGTTGAGTTGTGGTAAATTATTAAAATCTAAGATTAAAGAATACCTTTATACAAATAATCGCAAAAAACAGCCTATATAATGAATTCAACAGGACAGGCACTCTAATGTGAAAGCATTAGGGTGCCTGTTTCCAAACATGGGATTCTAAGGTGATATTTGTACATGCAGCTTGTATAAAGTGTATCTGATTGGAGAAAAGTGATGAAAAAAAAGAAGATTCCATTGATTGTCCTTGGTGTTGTGGCAATCATTTTGCTGATACTTCTAAGTGTTGCAGGTATCTATTATTTCAGCGGAAAATGGAAGCTCCAGGCTCGGATCGACCATGTGGAGGATGGGGAACAATATAAGGAGAATCTCCTCAATATCATGGTTCTGGGGGTAGACAGGGAGGAGCCTATGGGCGGATATGACGAGCGGGGGCAGATCGGCCAGGCAGATGCTGTCTTTGTGGTATCCCTGGATCTTAAGACCAGGGAATTGAATATCATTTCCGTTCCCAGGGACAGTATGATAGATGGGATGATGCCTGATATTGTGGAAGGAGAATATAACTATGCCAAGATGCAGCTCTGCCTGCAGTATGCCTTTGGAGACGGAAGGGAGGAAAGCTGCGAGCTGATGCGTCAGCAGGTGTCTAAGCTGCTGGGAATTCCCATCCATGGCTATGCGGCCGTGAATTTCAGTGTCCTTCCTGTTCTGAATGATGCCATTGGCGGTGTGGATATCACAATGGATCAGGATTATACCTTCATTGACCCTGCATTTGTGCAGGGGGCAACGCTGCATTTGAATGGCCAGCAGGTACGGGATTATCTTCAGGGAAGAGATACGACCCAGGAGGCGACTGCATACTATCGTTTGGACCGTCATAAACAGTATATTCAGGCAGCCTATCAGCAGGTGAAGGTGTCTGGAATACAGAATCCTTTTGAAATCATAAAGCTGATGAAGTCAGTGGATGATTATGTGGTGACAGATCTGGAGCTGAATGAGATTCTGCAGCTGGTTCGAATCGGCGTGAAGTCTGAGTTTGATATGGATCATATCCGTGTGATAGAGGGAGAAATTGTTCAGGGAGAGATGTTTGAGGAATTCTATATTGATGAGGAAAAAAAGGAGCAGCTGGTGAAGGAGCTGTTTTATCGGTGAGCGTATTGAAATATTTCATATTCTAATATGTTACTGTTCACTCCCCCCCTCTAAATCATTGTGAAAAGTGCTGAAAATTATTT
>CAJUQB010000147.1:5050-8969 GCA_910588285.1 uncultured Lachnospiraceae bacterium | reverse complement strand
AAAAGCCAGATGCTGCTGTTGAATCATAAAGGTATTTAAAATCACTTATACTAGAACAAAAGCGGCGGCTTATTCCGTTTTTAGGGACTGCTTATCCACAATGTCAAAGTATTATGCTGGTTATCCACAATGAAGGCTGGTATAACACCAAAAAAATTCAGCATATTTTTGGGGGCGTCTGAACTGTTACGCTGGAACAGCATCTCATAATATCAGCTTCTGCATTTTTTCGCAATAATATTGAACTACCTCGAATTTTGCATCCGGGGCAATCCGATGATCCGGGCAGGGAATGTAGCCGCCCAGGGCAATCAAGGGCTTCAGGCGTTCGATTTCCGCATCCACAGCTTCATAGTCCCTTGCAAACACCGTCTTATTCATTCCGCCCACCCCCCGAAGCTGCCTGCCGTACTGCTCACGCCAGGGAGCGATGCTGGCATTCCAGGTGCCGACCTCAATGGGAAACATGGTGTTCACGCCATTTTCCAGCCAGATGGGAAGCAGATGGTCAATGCATCCGTCGCAGTCAACGGAGACAATCCCGATACCGTTTTCCTGCAGCAGGGTGGTGTACCGCTTGTAATGGGGTCCTACATACTCTGCAAACACAGCCGGCGAAACAAGAGGGCCGTTTTTATAGCAGATATCCTCCCAGAAGTGGGCATAATCAAATTTGGCCCCTGTTTTTAGTGCCTCCTCCAGGCATTGATAGCCAAGGTTTGCAATGGTGTCAATGATCTCTGCATACAGCTCCTCATCATCCACATACAGGTAGCTTAGCTGTTCCACGCCCAGGAGATTCCGCATGTAGCCCAGCAGGGAGCCGCAGTGGATCCCAATGGGAATTTCCCTCTGATCCAATGCCGGAAGCCTTTTCAAAAACTCGCGGTCTACCCGGCCTTCTGACCATTTGAGCCGGGGCAGATACAGCTCCTCCCAGGATCTGCGGTCCATGAGGGAGGTGCCGATCTCTGCCGAAATGGATACGACGCCGGGTTTTTCCAGGACAATCAGCCCCTGCTCGTCCCGCACAACGCGGCTTCCGTCCGGCTTGTCCTCCAGCACCTGCTTTTCAAAGACCGGAAACAGCTGATTCTTTGTCTCTACGCAGGAATTCCAGTTGAAGTCAAAGCCAAGACGCTTCATGACAGACTGGTCTGCCGCAGAATTATCCCCCTCCTGGCGGTAGCCCCTGGCCTCCTCCCAGGTAATATGTCCCTCCTGGGCCCATTTTTCCAGTGTTTCCTCCCAGTACCCGAAGGAAACAACCGGAAAATGCTCGCATTTCTCATACTGCAAAATCGCCATTACATTTTCCCGAAATGTCATAGTAAAAATATCTCCTTTCCGCTGGCTCTTTCTGTCTTGTGCCTAAAACATTTATCCCCCTTCTGCTCTTCTTTTTATTTTACTATCCTTTCTCCGCGCTGTCTACAATTCCCTGGATAAAATTTTTCTGCATCCTCTGGCCTGTCCGCCGCCCCAGCCTGCGCTGTACAATCTCCCGGCTGGCCAGACGCTCCATCTCATCCGGCAGCGGGGCAAGAATGCCCTGATCCCCATACCTGCGTTCCAGGGCCCGTTCCAACAGAAAATCACAGATCTGGGGATTTTTGGGCAGCAGCGGGCCATGGAGGTAGGTGCCTACCACATTCCGATACCGCACCCCCTCCAGGTCCGAAGCCCCGGTATTCCCAAGCCCTGTCAGCACTCGCCCCAGGGGTTCATACGCCCCGATAAAGGTGCGGCCGCTGTGGTTTTCAAAGCCCACCACAGGAGCGGATGCCAGGGGGCTGTCCAAAACCGTATTGCACACCAGGCGTCCCGGCTCCCACTCCGTATAAATATCCAGGATCCCAAGTCCTCCAAGCTTCTTGTCCTTTGTCCGGTAATAGTCCCCCAAAAGCTGATACCCGCCGCAGACAGCCAGTACAACGCCCCCATCCTCCACGAAGCGCCGAAACTCCTGCTTCACTGCACCTAAATACCGGCTGGCCAGTTCCTGATCCCGGTCCGAGCCGCCGCCCATCAGGATCAGGTCCAGCCCGGCAAATCCAATCTGGCTGCCCACTGTAAGGGGCAGCACCCTGGCCTGGAGCCCCCGCCACTGCAGGCGCATTTTCAGGCATTGAATATTGCCCCGATCCCCGTACAGGTTCAAAAGCTCCGGATAAAAATAACCGATGTTCAGCTTCATAAATCATCCTCCTCTTCCTGTGCACGAAAATATTCCTGTTCCTCCTGTGCACGAAAATATTCCTGTTCCTCCTGTGCATGCAAATATTCCTGTTCCTCCTGCCAACGCTCCAGCAGGCGGTTCATGGGCTGCAGGCCGGAATAATTCACAAGAATATACAGATTTTTCGTCCCCTGCTCTGTCAGCCTCCAAACTGCCTCCTCCACATCCTCCGCAACCTGGCAGCGGATATTTTCATATTTTAACCGAAGCCCCATGTCGTAGCGGCGTGTTCCTGCAGTGACAATCACCTCTGCCCCGGCATCAGCCAGATATCCGAATTCCACATCCCACAGCCAGGAAACATCACGTCCGTCCTGGGCCGAGTCATTGATCAGGATCATAATATCCTTCTGTCTTTTGTCCCGGCACAGCAGCGACAGCTTTTGCTGAAAGCCTACCGGGTTCTTGGCCAGATAGAGCTGCACGCTGGCCCCGTTTATAATAAAACGACATTCCCTGTGGTTGTCATAATCAAAGCAGTCCACCGTTTCGCCAAAAGATTCCGTGGGCGCCCCTGCCGCCTCCAGAGCCGTGTAGGCCGCCAGGATATTGTAGGCCTGATAGGGCGCAGACAGCCTGGGGCGGAGCACTCTCCCGGCAAGCTTTAAGGTGCTGATCTCCTCCCCGATATGAATCCGGCTGGCCCTGTAATCCGCCTCGGGCCGTTTCCAGCCGCAGCCCGGGCAGCAGTAGATGCCCAGCTGGCCATAATGAATGAGACTGTACCTAAGCTTCTCCCCGCAGAAGCGGCAGAATGTGCCCTCCTGCACCCTGGGCCTGGCAATGGGATCCATAAATGCTTCCTCGATCCCATAGGCAACCACATGGTTGGGACAGCCGGGCAGCAGGGCAGCCAGCAGGGCATCGTCACAGTTGACGGCCAGAACCGCCTCCGGGACCTGGGAAACTGCATTCCGAATCCGTTCCCAGACAGTATCCACCTCTCCATAGCGGTCCAGCTGATCCCGAAACAGGTTGGTCAGCAGGATGACATCCGGCTCAAGCTTGGGAAGAATTGTTTGAGCGGCATTCTCATCCACCTCCATGCAGGCGTAATCCGCAGGCTTCCTTCTCACGCCCAGCGCAAATGCTGTCACAATGCCGTTTTCCATATTGGCTCCTGTCCGGTTGGAAATCACGCGTTTTCCCTCTTTGCTCAGGGCCTGGTATATCATGCTGTTGACGGTTGTCTTCCCGTTGGTCCCCATCACAACAATGATTTTCCGGCAGGCCTGCCCTGCCAGATACTGCAAAAGCTCCGGATCGATCCTCCTTGCAAGGCTTCCGGGCAGGGCCGCCCCGTCTCCCAGAGAAAAAAGCCGGATACAATGATACGCAATCCTGGCACAGCATATGGCGATTTTACTCCTTATTCTCATCACAGACCGTTCCTCCTTCCTGTCATTGACATTCCAGAGTGTAGCGCGGCTTTCTGCCGGATGCAAGCATTCTGCCCCGAAACCGGCCAGTCTGCCCCAAATTCTTCCTTACTTCCTGCGTTTGGGCACCTTATGCTGCATTCAGGCAGGAAAATCCTGCCCTCCTGCAATCAGCAGCGACTGGGTAAAACCATACTCCGTGAAGTAGGAATTCAGTAAAATATTGTCATACCCTGCAATAATTTTTCCGGCAATCACAAGACCGTTGCCTCTGCCAAGCCCCTTGTCTGAGGTTCCGGCA
>CAJUQB010000147.1:0-5040 GCA_910588285.1 uncultured Lachnospiraceae bacterium | reverse complement strand
AATCCGGATGCAGATTCCCTCCTTCGTATCCCGAAGCTCCAGCTGCATGCTTCCCTTCGCCAGCACTGCCTCCTCCGCCGCATTGTCAATAAAAATGCCAAGGAGCCTTATGATATCGCCGTATCCCCGCTCCAGTGCAACCGGGGAGGACAATTCCAGCGAAACTGCAATCCCTGCCTCTGTCTTTTCCATAATCTTGTAATAGAGGAAGGATTTCAGGCAGTCGTCCCGAAGAATCCGCAGCTTGTTCTGCAAATCGTTTTTCACCAGCGCATGCTCCATAAATGGCACAATATTCTGCCGGTAAAATGCTTTCATCTGCAGGTCCCCGCTGCGGTCCACAAAGCCGCCCATGGTCAGAAGGAGATTTTTCACGTCATGGCGGATTGCATGGAGGCTGTCCATGGTATCCTCCAGCTCCGAATTGTAGGCGCTTAAAAGCCGCTGATCCTCCCTGGCAATCTGCATTTTTTCCTGGATGGCCGCAGACTTCACCAGAAGAAGGATGCAGCAGACATCCAGCAGGAACAGCAGAACCAGGCTCAGGTACAGATATTGGGATACCAGGTGGAAGGACTGCACATAGCTTAAGAAGGATGCATACCCCATCACATACCACAGCAGAAGGGCGAAGATTTCCAGGGCCAGCAGAAAGGGCAGAAGCTCCCGGAACCGGGCCAGCACACGGACAAGCGCCGGCTTCCAGGGCCTGAGAATCCGGGCCAGGAGCTTCAGGCACAGGAGGTACACACCCAGCAGTACAAGGGCTGCCCCCAACAGCAGCAGAGCCTTCTCTGTTGGGGTAAGTCCCATGGCTCTCCCGAACACATAGTACAGAGGGCGCAGCCTTGTCAGCAAAATATCACTGCCCAGAGAAAAGGGGGCGGCAAAAAGTCCTGCCGCCATAAGTCCGCTGACATGGGTACGGATATTTCCGGTCTGCCACCAGAGCAGAAGGCTGATATCTATAAGCAGGAACAGCACCCGGGCCGGTTCAAAAACCACCCCATATGTAGTGCGGTAGAAGGCAATCATTTCCAGAGCCAGCATTGGAAACAGCAGCAGGCCCATCCACCCTTTCAGAGGAAGGTGCCCCAGCCACCCGCTTCGTGAAAGCTGCCCCAGAAGACAAATCAGGGCTGTCATGGACAGCAGAATCGCCAGCTCCACCCCCAGATTCGTGTGATAGAGATCCTCCGCCCACAGAATCCACCCGGTCAGCAGCCACAGAACGGGAATCAGAATAATGCACAGGGCCATCCTGCGCCTCTTTACTGGCACAGCCATCGTCTCACCTCCGTCCGCATCCGGAAGGCGCAGGGAATCTCCCGCTGGTCAGACAGAACCAGATATCCGTTCCGAAACCCGAGAATCTGCTTTTTGGCCACCAAATAGGAGCGGTGTACCCGCCAAAAGCCCGGCCCCAGCCGTTCCTCCTCCGCCTCCAGGGAGCCGATCACCGTCACAGCAGAGCCATTGATTGTATGGTAGGTAATACCGTGGGAAACTGCTTTTTCTGCCTCCAGGTAGAGGATATCCAAAATCCGCAGCTCCACCGTCTCCCGGGTTCCCAGGGTCAGGCGAAGGGTATCCCCTTCCTCCCCGCACTCCTGGCTGCTTAACAGAGCCATCCGAAGATACCGGCGCAGCCCTTCCGCAAAGGCCTTCAGGTCGCAGCCCTTTTCCAGGAATCCGTAAGGCTGGATCCCTCCCTTCAGCACATCCATGGCCAGCTCCTGGTGGTTTGTGGTGAACACAATTCGTATCTTTGGCGCTTCCCTGCGCAGCATCCTGGAAATGTCAATGCCATTCGGCAGGCCCTGGCCGAAGTCGATATCCAGAAATGCAAGGCCCACATCCGGATTCCCCTTGAGAAAGGTGAGGGCTTCCATGCCGGATGAAGCCCCGCAGACAACAGCAGCCCCAAGCTGCTCCTTCTGGATAATCTCATGGATCCGCTCCTGTTCCAGGGCAAGGAAAAAGGGATCGTCGTCGCATAGCAGTATTTTCAGCATCACACATTCCTCCTCGTCGTTTTGCACATATAACTTCTGTATCTATGAGAAGTATAGCACAAAATTACTGCCGCTCTGTGACAGGCGCAGAATCTTAGGAAAGAATTAAGGAGGGATTTACATTTTCTATGGAATGTATTGCTTGGTCTTGCTATTTCGTTTCTCTTATGGCAAACTAAATATAGCAATCCTTAATAGAATTGGGAATCATTTTCAGGAGGTGCATCCAATGGGAAAGATGACGGTATTCCATGGCAGCTATACCACTGTGGAAGAACCCAGGATCATAAGAGGAAAAAATACAAAGGACTTTGGCCCCGGCTTTTATTGCACGCTGATTCGCGAACAGGCGGAGCGGTGGGCCCGGCGTTATGACACAAAAATTGTAAACACATACACTGTCAGAATGAATACCAGCCTCAGGCTATTGGAATTTAAAGAAATGACCGAAGAGTGGCTTGATTTTATTATCCACTGCCGCCACGGTGATCCCCATGATTATGATATTGTCATTGGGGCAATGGCCGATGACCAGATTTATAATTTTATCGCTGATTACATGGACGGTATTCTCACCAGGGAGCAGTTCTGGGCAATGGCCAGATTCAAATATCCTACCCACCAGATTAATTTCTGTACCGCAGCCGCCCTGAAATGCCTGGAATTTATATCAAGTGAGGAGGTGCTTCTATAATGCAAGGACGCGAAGCTTCCGAAGAAAACAATCTCTTTTTTACCTGCAGTCTGATTGACTACATTGCCCGCAAAACCAAAAACAAACGTTCTGTGGTTGTAAATACATTGGGCCGGACTTCTGTCAGCAAGATCTATGAATTGGCTGATGTCTACCACAGTGATAATATCAACCGGGTCAGTGATGACTTTATAGAAGCTGCCGGGCTGGCCAATGGATCCTTTGACAACATAGCCTCAGCCCGTTATGCTGTGCCGAGCCATTGGGATATCGGCAAGGTATACAAACGGCTCATCCTGGGGATTGCCCGTGAACAGCAGGTCTCTGTTATGGATGCCCTGTTCCTGGCCTACAATTCCTTTGTCAGCGACAAAATCGAAGACTTCAACAGCAGCTTCTACTATGATGCCCCCCAGAATATCCTGAACGGATATCTGGAGGGCTATCTGGAATAAATGCCTATTTATGCTGATTGAACACCACGTCCCCGGTTTCCTCAAAGATCTCAATCAGGTTCCCGGTATTGTCCCGGATAAATACCGCGTAGGTTCCGTCCACCTCTGCCACCATAGCAGTCTCCACACCCATGGCCTCCAGCTCTGCCTTGGCCGCTCGTCCATCCGGCACCCCGAAGGACATGTGCTTGTTGCCATGGGTCATCAGGTCCCGGTTGGGCACCCTGCGGTCCTCCGGAAGGGGATTGGCTCCCGGCGCCTCAAATACCTCCAGCAGGAATCCCACGCCCTGCAGGTGTGCCACCTTGATGCCTGCCCCCGGAATTTCCGAGCGGTTCACCACCGTAAAGCCGAATTTCTCCCCATACCATTGAATGGTCTCCTCAAGATCTGCCACGCTGATGGCACAATGATTGATCCCATTGATTTTCACTGCCATATGCTTCCTCCTTTTTTAAAAAACACATCCGTCATAATGCTTTAACATATTCTGATCCGGCCGCTCCAGCAGGCTGGTGCAGACAAAATCCTTCCCTGGCTCCACGAAGGGGAAGGTCTGCCTTGCGGCCCATTTTGGCACGGTCCACTCCGGCGGGTTGTCCACAAAGGCATTGGTCCATGCGCTGTTATTTTCAAACCAAAGCTCGCAGACACGGTGCCAGCGGTGAAAAAAGATATTATCCTCCCCCATCTCCACGAATTCCGGCTTGCCGTCCCCCTCCGGAAGCGGAATAGGTGCGTACTGCTTCTCGTAGGCCTTGTGGGAGAAGAAGCGCTTCAGCCCCGGCAGCCTGCATGCCTCCGGAGCAAAGGAATGGAGGAACCACTCCTCCCCTTCCGCTTCCGACACCCCCTTTGGATAGGAAAGGAGATAGACAAAGCGGATAAAGGCCCCATCCGCATGGCTCATGGCCTGGCCGAAGAAATCCTCCGTAGGCTCCGCCGGCACATTGGCAATGGCCACTGTCATTGCATTTTCACAGGGCTCCGGGGTCATCCCAAGAAGCCCCTTAAGGCTCCGGCGCCCCTCCACGTCCAGCCCCAGGTTCTCGTGCACCCGGTAGTTAAAAAATCCCAGCTCCTCCATGCCCCTGGCCGGAGGCATCACGCGGTACATCACATACCGGGTCAGCCAGGGCTCCTGGGCCATAACCTCGGGGCAATGGTGGTGCACAAACCAGCGCTCCATGGCCGGAATGTAGTCAATGTTGTTGATGTGATGGATGATCAGTGTCTTGTTCATGACTGCCATATGTATCCCTCCTAGATTTTATTTTATGCTATGTTATACAAGCCTTTCTTTGGAACCGGCCCGGCAACAGGTCTGCATTACTTAGGATAAGCCAGGAAACGCTGCAAACAGAAGGCCCGCTGCAATATTAGGCGCAATCTCCTGGGCGATAATTACCGTCATTACCAATGGAACGGCCGTCATGATCGCAACCGGATTGGATAATGACAGACGCAAGGCCTGCCGGCGTAGCCACAGACATCAATGCATTGGAGAAATTATCTGCTCCCAGATTCATGGATTTTACTGCTGACTGCAGATATGTAACAGCGTTCCCCTTCTCGTCCTTCTTGGGCAGATATCTTCCCATAAATACCAGGATCCCAAGCAATGCAGCAAAGAAAGATTCCAATAAAACCAAGTGTCATTTTTTACCTCCTGCATTATCTTATTGTTTGTTACACCTATCATCTGCCAACAACAATATTATAATTCAGAACTGTAAAAATGTACAATTCGATAACTTAATCCCTGTTATTCAATATTTAAATCCAGTCTGCGAGGTGCGATCCTGCCCGGATGCATTTCCTAGGTTACAGTTCAGAGGTCGGCTTGACCGAAAGAAACCGATGGTATAGACTATAT
>CAJUQB010000146.1:5818-9014 GCA_910588285.1 uncultured Lachnospiraceae bacterium | reverse complement strand
ATGTAATACTTCCTCCTTATTCTCCGGACAGATGAATCTTGAAAATGACATCTCGTTCATCAGTTTCACATAATATTCCTGGTTCGGCTGTCTTCTTGCCCTCGACGATTTTTTACATTCCAAAGCAGCCCATTTATCTTTATACAGAATAAGGAGATCCGGTATTCCCTGAATATGTCCGGAATCAAGCTTCGTTACAATGCAACCCATAAACAGTTCTTTCAACTCTTTTATAAGCGCTGCCTGAAAATCTCGCTCCAATTTTGTTCTGGACATAAGGACCCCCTCGTCAAAAATATAAAAAAAAGAAAAGGGCCATGAGGAGCAACGCACTCTCACAGCGGCGGTAACATTCCAGTTACAACTTGCGTGTCACACCACTTCCTTCTCTCTTCATAAAAGGGTATGTTTTTTTCGCGGGCAAAAAGAAAAGCCCACGTTGCCACACGTGAGCCTTCTTACGATTTTTAGAATTTACAGCACATAATCACCCAGTTCCCCACAAACCTCATCGTAGGTTTCACCATACTCATTATCTTCGTCATCATCTTCCTCGTATCCGAGGACCTCTTCTTTTGTCGGGTACTGTGCCTCATATTCCTCATCGTTTTCAAATCCATAGTGTTCAAGGTCTATATCGTGTCCGCAGTTCGGACATACAAGTGTATCTTCCCATTCGTCCTCAAATTCCATACTTGAGCCGCACCGACTGCAAATATAATTTCTGCTGGACATAGCCTCGATCTGTTTTTCGTTAAAAATACTCATTTTTCTTTATCTCCTTTCAATTACTCAGGAAGCAGGACAGGCCCGCCTCCGAAATTAACTCGAAGAGACAAAGAGCTCTTTATCCTCTCCTTTCATAAAACACGATGTAAAATACACGTAGGGCACTTATTCAATTTTCAGTTACTATCTTTCAGTAATCGTTACTGGTTCCAAAAAGAACAATCCTGTATTGGTATTAAAGTTTTTAACTTTTGCAATAACGTGCACATTACTGCCAATTTTAATATATTCCGGTAAAAACAAGTCTTCTATTCCCAAATTCATGGTATTTACATCTTCGAATTTGAAGACTGGACCGGGATTTGCCGTATTTTCATCCACATAATCACCCGCACTTAATAGAATATCATATCTAGTGTCGTAATCATCATGGTTGGTAATATAAGTTATGCATCCATCAAATTCGATTATTGCCTCTTTGTATGTTTCCGCAAATTCAGAATATAATGAATCTATTTCTGACTCAATTACCAAAATTGTGGATAGTTCTTCACAGTTATTCACTGTAAGATTGGGAGAATCTGATTCTACTGGCTCTAAACCTTGATTTTCTTCAGATATAAGGTTTTCTTCATCATCGGATTCCTCAGGAAATGTGTGATATGTAATTACCACTTCCACATCATTCTGATACCATTTATCCGGAGAATAATCCTTATCTCCATCAACAGAAACTTCTTCTACTTCGCCGTCTTTTGTCAACCATCCGATTACAAGATCATATAATGGTTCTGTTTGAATATTTATAAAACCCTTACTTTCAAAATCTTTCACAACATCTTGATAATCTCTCCCTTTTTGTGCGCTTGACCCAGACGGTGTTTTTGCCTCTCCTTCGTGACTTTCGGAATCTCCGCAAGCAACAAGCGAAAATGTTATAATAAACATTAGCAGTAGAAAAATGATCTTTTCATAATTTTACACCCCCCTTTCAAACTAAATCTTTCATTTAAAACAAAAAAGTGCGCCCTCCCAATAAGAAGACGCACTGCAAAAGTGAATCTCCCTATTGTTGCGACACAATCTTATCTTTGGTAAAAGGGTATAAGTAAAGAGAGAAACGCTTTATGCCGAAGCCTCCCCTTTTACCAAAAATATACATTTGTGTCGCAATTTAAGTATATCACAAGCAATCCAAAAAAGAAACCATTTTATCATAATTTCAATTACGCCGTCAGAAGCTTTGCCCGCCTTTCGACATCACTGTATACCATACGCATTCCATCCGGAAAATATACAAGAATCGACATATATCCATGCGGGGAATATCCAATCGCTTTTCTTTTCAGACTTGGATAGAGAGACTGAAAGCTTTCATAAATATCAGACCATGCGTTTTTCTTTTTCATTCTTCATTTCCTTTCTCTGTTTTTTGTGGTAGAATATTCCGAAAAGGAGGTATACAATATGACCGATACAGAGCAACGCGCCCATGACATTGCAGTAAGAATTCTTCCATACACATTAAAAGAGCATGATCCCCAATTTTACCTATTTGGAAGATACTCGATCTTGTTCTCCCGATATTGTTGCAGAGTACGCTCTTCTTTACGAAGCTCTTCTAAAGGATCTGAAAGAATACGGCGACCTTTAATAACCCTTTTTCCGCCAACTCTCTCCGCATCTACTTCGTAATTGCTTCTTAAACAACGGAACTTCAGAATCAACTTAATATCCTGGAGTTCCTTTCTGATTGCTGTCAATTCCCTTAATATTTTCTTCAACATATTTTTCTCCTTTCTGATGCTCTGCCCACTTTCCCACTTTTTTTTCGTATTCTTTATATATATTTAAACTTTTTATCACAATTAAATAGGAAAATAAGTGGGCAAGTGGGCTTTACCCCCGAAAAAGCCCGTAATTTCAACGTTTTTACTGCCCAAACAGGGGTTTTAAAAGTGGGCAGAAAGTGGGCAAATGGGCAGAAAATTGGCCCTTTTTACCCAAATTCCACCAACTTTACTTCGTACAATCGTTCAATCGCTTCGAAACTGCTCCCAAAAGTGGGCAGCCAAAAACAAAAGCGGACACGAATTTAATTTATGGATATCCCATTATTTCGCATATTCTGGACGTTTGCACCGCGGATTCACATCCGATTTCTTCTTGTAAAAGTTGCAGTCTGGATCGCTTTTCCTGATAAATGAAATATCATCCGGATAATTTCGATTCATCTCCTCACACGCGCTCAGATAGTTCAGATATGTCTGCTTGTACATACATACTTCTCTGTGTATGCAACTGGTACAGATTGTCTCTCTAACACCCTCGCTCATACGTCATCTCCTTCCTTTTCCAGCCGAACGCCACCATATTTCCACAGGTCCTCCTTCAGTTTCTCAAGATCCAGTTCCCCGTTCTGCCATCTTTCGTAATACTCCAGAACATGGTCCGTAAATTCCGGAAT
>CAJUQB010000146.1:0-5808 GCA_910588285.1 uncultured Lachnospiraceae bacterium | reverse complement strand
CGGAATCCGTTTAGCATATGACTTCTTCCAGTAATGATCCATCAAAACTTCCAATGGCAGCGCCAGCAATAATATCATAGCCGTGTTGATGGCTTCATCCGCAGCCTCCTGTTTCGCCCTGGAAATTTCATCTCTGATCTTTTCCCTGACTACTGCATCCAGCTGAGCTTTAGTCAGATTATAGGTGGCGGTTTTTGCTTTCTTTTCGTTTTTCATCGCCCGCCGGATCTCTGCACGTCCCATAACTTCCTCCTACAAAACCCGGTTCTCGTCAGCAAAAAATAAAACAAAACCGATCAGTACCGTAAATAAAAAGCATGTTGCGTCCCATTCAATGAAAACGGTCAACATGCCAATTATCATAAGCATCACTGCAAGTATTTTATTTTTTATCAGTTTTCTCCGCCTCAATCATTCCACCTCCTTTAATTCATTGATGAAAATACCGCTGATTCCCGCTGATCCTGATGAATCTGTTGCCTTAAAATATGCGTCTTCTTTCTGCGGATACATAAACTCAAGCATCAAATAGTTTGCGGCATCACACAGATATTCCGTATTTCCTGTCTCCAGATATTTCCTGATACACAGATCGTGACTTTCCAAAGCATTGACCAGTTTCATGCCAAAGTTATCCGCTGCAGAGTCATATTTATAATAGCTGACATTCACCCGGTTCTGCCGGAGTTCGTCGAAACGGTCACTGTATTCTTTGGGCAGTTCTCTTCCTATTTTACTCATTGACGGCCTCCTTTTCTCCAACAATAATCTCACTGTACGGAAGCTGCTCGATCCACTGACAGAACTCACGCCATTCGTCCAGCTTATGTTCTTTGCGCCAGCGATAAATGCCGACAAGCACTTCGTAGTTCAGCATCACCGTTCGTTTCTGGTTGTAGGAGCTGGGAAGAAGCTGAATCATCTGCCACCAGTATTTTTTGTCTTTGGTTTTTAAATATAAGTCACAATAATAATTCAGTACGTTGATGGTCAGGCCAAGCAAATCCTTGCCGTCAATTCTCACATTTGCCCATTCAAGGAAAAGTCCCGAATCGTAATCTTTAAATTCAAAAAGATGCTCATGCGAAAAATCTTCCAACGTAAACTCCTTAGCATGAATCTTATGCATGGTGGAGCAGTAATTGGCTACGGTTCCCACCTTATAGGTGTCAAACTCCTTCCACCAGTAGAGCGGCGCAGTGATGTCCAGATAGACCGTAATCATCCGGCGGTATTTTGCGTGAACCGATCCGCCTGCTGCCAGTTTCATCATCAGATTATAATCGTTATCACCGATAAACAGTTCTTCGATCCCCGAATTCGAGAGACTGGGTATCTTTTCACTGTCACTCATATCCCAGCTGTTCATCGGGTTTCTCATGCCGCGAATGGCTTCTTCAAATCCATGAATTGTCACATTCTCAATTTTAATCATCTGCAGTTCTCCTTTTCTCTCTGTAATTTGATATCGATTGCTGTCTGCAAATCTTCCGACTTGATATTAAAAATGGACTCCAGAAAAGACAGGCAAATATAAACATCTGCAATCTCTTCCAAAAGTCCAGTTTGATCGCCATATCCGCGAATCTGTTTACTGATCTGCTGCTGTAATTCCGCCAGTTCCTCCATAGCCACCGTACATTTCAGTATCCAAGGCCACTGATGAACGCTCCTTCGAATGATGCGCCGTCTTTCCTTTTCAGAAAGCTGAAAATTACTTTTCATTTTCTGAATAAAGTTTCTCAGATTCACTTTTTTCTCCATCCTTTCCGATTTGGCTTTTAATGTTTTCATAAGCAGTTATCAAAAATGATACACATCTTGAAAAATCCTGTTTCGGATCCTCACACCAGCCACTGTAGCTTGGACATTCATCTTTATACCTGCAACTCATCTTTCATCTCCTCCAGAAGTTTCTGATACATAGCCCGGCGTTCTTCATATTCATCTTTCTGAATCTCGACGAAATCATCCTCAGCCTCTTTAAAGTACCGGTTCAATTCTACACGAATACCGTCCGGGTCAATGAAATACAACATCCCTACAGTATCAAAATCTCCATTCTTTCTGTCGGTCAAAAATTCTTCACAAACCACTTTGAATGATTTTGTAGAGAAGTACGGCATACGTATAGGATATAATTCCTCCATTACCCGATCAATAAGACCGCTATGATAAGAACAGTTCGGATTATCAATGTTTACCCCATAGAACCGATTGACATCCCGATACTTTACAGTTCCATCAGGATATACATACTTGAACAGAGAACTCATTCGTCTGCACTGATAATTGACACATCCACCACTGATATCGGAAATATCATTCCAGACATCTTCTGTATCCTTAATGGGCGTAAGCGGTTTGTGATCGATAAGACGGTTTAAAATATACTTTGTCATACCAATACTGAAACCGGAATGACCGTCTTCAGAGAGGCTCCGATACGCTTTCAATGCACTCTCATAGCAAGCGCAGCCATAATCCTATTCTCCGTCCTTACACCCAGACTCGCCTCTCTCACGTTTGCAGGCAATTTCCACTTCTCTTTCCGCCCAGGACTGTGCTTTGGGTTTCTCTTCTTTCAGAATCGCCTTTATCTCTTTCGGATTTTCCATATTTACACAATCACACGAGATTCCCATCCCGGCAGCAAATCCCTCCATAAGATAGTCATAGTCGTCGCCCTTGATGATAGCTTCATCGTCCGTAGCCATACCTTTCTTTTCCAGCCAGTCTTCGACAACGTCCACCATCCTGCCCAGTAATTCCATGCGGTCTGTTCGCGGCAAGAAAGTAAAATTCCGGTCATCTATGTACTCGTTGGCAAATATCTTTCTGGTATCGCCGCCCATCCATTCCAGAACCTCTGGCAGATTCTCATTGACCGCATCAAATATCAGTCCCTGTTCGGAAGACCAGGCAACTGCGGCATCTCGCACCTCACCTACACGACAGGTCCACAGAATCAGTTTGTCTCCTGCTTCCTGACGCTTTTTCAGGTACGCAATCAGTTCTTTATTCGGCTCTCCGATTTCCGGCCACTTGTTCTCACACAGAGTCCCATCGAAATCTACTGCAATAATTTTAAAGTCCATAATTTTCTCCTTTCAAAAATGGGCATAAAAATAGCCCGAATCTGTCAGCTTAGACAAATCGAGCTACTCTTATACCAAAATATCAATGATTTATTTCTCTACGACCTCGAACTGTTCCGGTGGATACAGATAGTCTTCCCCACTGTCATCCACAATCCGATACCACTCCTTTTCTACAGCAAGGACAGTGTATACTTTGTCGTGCGTAAGTACCAGAAAATCTGTTTTTCCTTTCCACCTAACTTTCATATTCTTCACCTCATTCCAGCCATTTCTTCACTTTGAATTTGTGTTTCCCAACCGATGGCTCCTGGAACCAATGCACCTCCGCATCAACATCTTCACCATCACAGTCAATAGTTCCAATTCCTTTGCAGTGCTGCCATTCATCGGGATCGCCGCCAATCTGTTCGGAGAGTCCCTGAGCAACTTCCGGCTCCAGTTCTTTTACGCCGCCTTTCCCGGCAAACACTTTCGATTCTCTGATTCTGGTGCCCTCCGAAAAATGAAAGTATTCTCCAGTTGCCGGATCTAAAATATCATAGTTCCGAGCTTTTGCTCCGACGCTTTTATGAATGTATGTATCTTCAATGGTAGCACCTTCTCCGGATTTTTCAACCGTTTTCTTAATCGGATACGGCGGACCGTTTCGTACACCCCATTTCTGTCCCTCGACCCCGTGGTGGGCGAG
Source organism: uncultured Lachnospiraceae bacterium (assembly GCA_910588285.1). Classification (GTDB taxonomy): domain Bacteria; phylum Bacillota; class Clostridia; order Lachnospirales; family Lachnospiraceae; genus 14-2. The sequence goes on along the minus strand of CAJUQB010000146.1, from coordinate 2,019 downwards.
TTCTGAACTGTCATCCAGCTTTTCCTTTATTTTGCCGAGAATCTCTTCCACTTTCTTTCTGGTATTCGGATGCAGCTTCATGTAATTCTTATGCTCGTCATACCACTTAAGGATTTCCAGCAGGTTCCCTTTCGCCCAACTGAATACCCACCAGTCGCAGATCATCTCGAAAATATAATTGACTGGCATTTCTATGAGAATCTCTCCCTCTTTCGGGTCATCGTTAATCAACACCCAATGCTGCCAGTGATGAGGATTTCGGTGGAGATGCAGCAACCAGGCTTTTCGGTACTCCTGAACCACTTTAAAAGACCGATTATTGCCATAGAAATAAGCATCGTATGCTTCATATTCATCCGGCTCAGACTTTGACTGGTCGTGAGCAAAACCAGTTTGCCATCCCAGATTAGGTATGTCCTCTACCAACTCTGGAAGATTCGTCTGAAGCCACTCGAAGCCGTTTCTCACATTTTCTTTATGCTTGGCCAGATACTGGTCGTATTGATAGCTCATCGACAGTCTTCACCTACTTTCCCTATCGCTTCGCAACGATCATAAGAGCACATTATGGAGTCTGCAATGGAAGCAATGGATCGATAATAAGCTGGTTCCTTTCCGGGTTTTACTTTTGCTATGGCCCGCATCTTATCTACAGAACACATAGTGCTATCCGCGATTGCCTCGATTGCGTAATCATAGTCACAACGATGGTAAATATCATTGTCTGGACTGCTGGTAAAGATGATATTTGTACGGCATTTCAAACTTCTCAAAACCTGCTCGCATATCACTGCGACAACAATTGGTGCAACATAACCAGAAATTCTTTTCGTGATGCCGACCACGCTTGCCCCGGCCTTTTTTAAAAAACCCTTTGCCATCTCTTTCTCCTTTCTTGCTATAAAAGGGGTTTCATGCTATAAATATAATAAAGCTACTGCATTGATATAAGGTGCCTTTCGGACAGAAAGGAGCTGCCAATGGATAATTTGACATCCAAGACAAAAGAACCACCCATTGATTTTAACAATACCGCTGCCACTGTCACCCTAATAATAGTAGCAGGGGTCTTCCTCATTTATAAAACTTACACAGATGCAAAATATAACCGTGAAACAATTTGCTCGTATGATGAGAACAACGGTTTTGTTTTTGCTTCACGGCCAGCAACCACAAACAATATGGCTGTATGTCCTGTATAGGCGCCTTTTTACAGATGCAGTAGCTATATTTCAAATCAACGGAAGCGAATACTCATCCGTAATCTCTGTAATTTTCTTTGCCAGTTCCACGGTAGCTCGGTTGCGATCATCCGGTCTGACCTCCGCCATCTTTCTGATTGTGGTCACAAATAACCGCATAGTTGACTGCTGCAGTGTCTTGTGCCCCTGGCAGATGGTATCTGCAAACTTTTCAGCGTCAAAGCCAAAAACATTCACAAAGTCCAGAATATCATTGGCCAGCTTCTCTGCCTGTTTTGTATTACTCATCCGTAAAATCTCCTTTCATTGAACTTCTTCTTATCTTTCAGTGCCTTGCTGATTGCCAGATCAATCCCGGATCTGCTTTTCAGGTGGTAATAATATAAGTCCGTATAGGGAGTGTTCATCCTGTCGATCCGACCGCTGGACTGCACCATAATTTTGTAGGAATAGTTTTGCGAGTAAAATATAACTGTATCCGTCCTGATACAGTTCCAACCTTCGGCACCGGCATTGTATTGAACAAGGTATACCCAGCTTTCTGACTCTGGAATTGGCTGATGTGCATGTCCGTTCCACTCGGCCATCTCGAAACCGCCCAGTTTAGAATCACACCTGCCCAAAAACATTTCCCTTAGGATTTCCAACTCGTAATCGAAGTTGTAAAATATAATAGCCCTCGGATGCTTCTCCAAAATCTGCAGCAATGCAACCTGTCTGGACTCATCCGAATTGACCACTTTCCGCAATGCGTAGCAGAACTCCGCAGCGTTCTCAATCGGCTTATTCTCCCAAGGATTCCACCGTGTACGACAAA
>CAJUQB010000145.1:3018-9035 GCA_910588285.1 uncultured Lachnospiraceae bacterium | reverse complement strand
CCATAAAGCTATGCCGCACATCATCCAAATCAACTACTGCAAAGCCGGACAGATGATGTGGGAAATGAAAAGCGGAAACCGCATTTATCTGAATCCAGGCGACTTTTCCCTTCATACCATGAACGCCTGTACGGATTCTGTGCTTACCTTTCCAAACGGCATATACCAGGGACTTTCCATCTATATTGATTTACAGGAGGTTTCTGGTAATCCGCCTGAGTTGTTAAAAGGCTGCAATATCTTTGAAACGATATTACCGGAAAAAATCTGCAGGAATAACTCTCCTGTTTTTCTTACCGGAAATGAACGGACAGAGAGTATTTTTTCCGCATTTTTCAATCAACCGGAATACCTGAAGCTTCCTTATCAGAAAATAAAGACTATGGAGCTGCTTCTTTATCTCAGCAAAACAGAACTTACCTCCCGTCAGCAGTTATCCGAATACAAAACCGAGCAGATTCGCATTATCCGGGAAATCCACGACCAGCTGACCCGGCATATGGAGCAGCGAATCACGATAGAAGAACTATCCAGAAAATATCTGATCAACCCAACCACTTTAAAAACCGCCTTCAAGTCCGTTTACGGAACCTCGATTGCCGCCCACATCAAAGAGCACCGCATGGAGCTGGCTGCCAAAATGCTGCGGGAATCTGAGATGAGTATCGCAGAAATTGCAAAAGCCGTTGGATATGACAGCCAGAGCAAATTTACCTCAGCATTTAAGACATTCTTTCAATGTCTCCCAACAGAATATCGAAAGCGGCATCTCTGACGGAAACGCCTTACGTTCCATCAGAGATTCCCTTCAGCTTTGAGAGCAGAAGTTCTCCCACAGTCACCGCATCCTCAATGGTCAGATAATGATCTGCGCTTCTGCTTATTTCTTCATCCACTCCTGGTTTTCCCCATCCACTTTATTGAATACCAGATAGACAGGTTTCCCAATGCTTGTGCCCAATTCAGAAACTTTCCCTGTCAATGCCAGAGATTTATAGGAAGGCTCCACTACCATAAGGATCAAATCCATGCCGTTATCAATTCCCCGGCCAAAATGTTCAATCCCTGCCTCCATATCAATCAGCGCATATTCCCCCTCAGAAAGTACTAAATGTTCTATGAACTGAGTGAGTACATTCCCCATAGTGCAGGCACATCCCTCATTGGCTGTATGAATCTTCCCACTGGACATCAGCTTTACACCATCCTTTTCAGAATAATATCCTTCTGGTATGTCCTCAATCCCCCATGTTTCATTAAAAAACTGGTGCGTAAGTAACTGTACTTTTCCCGCTTCCGCCTTTTCCACATACTGCTATTTTCATCTCGAACTCCTTTTATCCTTCCAAAAACTGAACCAGATTTACTCCTTCAGGAATTACATATCCACATACACTACACATGCATTCCCCTACTGTCATTCCGTCTTTTAAGATTACCTCTACTCCATCTTCCTCGCCGCACTTTGGACACATAATCTCCAGAATTGTTTTTCTGTTTCTGGCCTCCTGGCAATCTGCAAATGTTCCCATACGTCCAATCTCCTTTTTCTTCTTATTCTTCCTCCAACTGCCTTCGCAGATATATCCCTACAATGTGGGAAAAATTGCTGATATTTCTGATGTACGCAAAATCTTTTCCGAATATCCGTTTTTCAGCCTGTATATCCTCATAGTTTCCCGCAAAGATCCCCAGCACCGATATTCCAAAGGTTCTGGCTCTGCGGACCTCCAAAGCTGTATCTTTTACCGCTTTCTCCCCTGTGTAATCTGCCGGGGTTTTGATTCCCGGCCGTTTAATACGCATATCGCAGGGTTTTCCGTCACTAAGTACAATTAAAATTTTGTGCAGCTCTGTTCGATTCAGCAGGGAATCGTATACAGCTTTAATTGCCAGTCCATCTCTGTTATCTCCCGACGCCCGAAACTCAAAAATCCTTAGATTCTTTTCCGCCTGATCCCCATAATCCCGGAAACGGTGTAGAATCGTGTGATTCCAAAAAGTACAGTAGCCAGTTACCCGATGAGGGATTCCCACAGCGCTTAAGGCTTCACTGATCATATAGCCCTGTACTGCTACCTGAGACTGCCTGATTGCCTGTGAACCGCTGGAATCCAAAAGAATGTCAACCACAAACTCTGACGCACCGGATAACAGTTTCTTATCAAACAACTTTTCATCCTCCGTCCGTCACAGGGCAGCCTGGCCGGAGCAAGCTGCCCTGTGACGGCACGGCAGACATCCTCCTGATTTCTCAAAACCAGCGCTCTTTTCAGTGCATCCGACAGTATCTTAATATTCCTTTTTACAATCCGGTGATTACTATAATAATACCGTCTGTTTTTCTCAAATTGAAGTTGGTTAAACCGATACTGATTATTTTTCTTTACCGGAGCATGAAGAATTCCATCCGTATAATGAAGGATGCAGTTGGAATGAATCCCCTTACAAAGACGGTTTCGCTTTCTCTCCTGCTCTAATAAAGACAAATAGTTTTTTCCAAAGTTCAGCTCTACATATTCTTCCACCCGTTTTATCGCCGCCTCGTCGGTTTCCTCTGATTCCGTTTCTTTCCTTTCTCCGCCGCTTTCCAAATGAATATATTTTTTCGGCTTTTCACAAATATTCAGGCTCATCATATCTTTCCCAAGACCTGCCAGATATTTCTTTATAATTGCCTCCATCTGTTCATCGGTCAGACATTCCTGCCAGAAAGAATCCGAAAGAGCCATAGGTGAAACGGAAAACGTCTCCACATCCGGCTTTACCTCCAGTGTATAATCGCCGCTGACAGTCCAGAATAGATTTCGGATACGGTTTTCGATTTCCAGACGGCGCTCCTTCATCTGTTCCCCTGTAAGCTGATCAAGATTCTTTCCCATACTGTCACCCTTCAAAAATCTCGGCTCTCGTCCAGGACGAGGGAATCCGGGTGGCAATCACATCTTCAAGAATTTCTTTTTCAAATACATCAAAACTTTTATTGACAATTCCCATACGGATCGCTAAAAGCGGCGTCAGATTGGAGCGAATCGCTTTCATAGCCGCAATCATTCCTCTCAGATCCAGGGAACGCGCAGATACCTCCCCATTGTAAACTTTTTCTTGCAAATCCAGAAACAGGCCGGTAAACTGCTTCAGCGCCTGTTCCCTCACATCCGCAAAATGTTTTTTCAGAAGGAAACGGATGGTTGCCCCATCAAGCGGGGGCATATCTACCACCATAAATCGTGACACCAGGGCTTCGTTCAATTCCTTTGTTCCTGCATATCCGTAATTCATGGTTCCAATAAACCGCGCCGCAGGATACAGCGTAATCCTTCCATAACCAGGCACATCAATTCGTCTGCGGTGATCCAGGGTAGCATGAAGAACAGAAACCGCATCATTTTTAGCCATATTGATCTCATCCAGAATTCCAAATCCGCCAAACTCCGCACACTGGTAAACAGGCCCTTTGCGAAGCTGTACCTCATTGTCTACAAAAGTGTCGGTTCCGATTAAAGCCGCACTGTCCGTATTTACATGAAAAGAAATATCATAGGAGGGCCTCCCAAACAGCCAGGAAAGTGTCTCACAAAGAATATTTTTTCCTGTTGCCTTTGCACCGGAAAGTAAAAGATTTTCTTCCTGCAAAAGAGCTGCAATGGACATTTCCAGAATTTCCTTTCCATAATACAGCATATCCGGCATCGCAATCCTCTCCTGTACCTCCGCCTCAGTTTCATACCTCTCCCGGAATGCTTTCACATCATAAATCAGACTGGCATCAATCTTCTGCTGCTCCAGATAGGAATCCACCTGGCTCATATCATCTCTCATTTACAGATCCATCCTTTCCAGAATTTCATACAGCGCCTTTTTGACCGGAGTATCTTCCGGCAGCTCTACAAGAGGCTTTCCGTCACAGTCATAACGGTAAACCATCTCATCCTGAGGAATCACTCCGAGCAACGTCAGCCCCTGCTTTTCAATCTCATCCTTTGTACCTTCATCTAACCTGCCCTTCGGCGCTCGGTTGATAATAATTCCTGTTTTTTCCGGAACCAGATTCAGCTCTTTCATCAAAGCAGTGATTCTCCCTGCTGCCTGCACGCCTCTCCTGGAACAGTCACTAACCAGAATTGCTGTTTTCATGGAAGGAATCAGCCCTCTGCTCACATGCTCCATACCTGCCTCGTTATCCACCACTATATAAGGATAGTGGCTTTGCAGCTTCTGAATCTGTGTCTGCACCAAACCATTCACAAAACAATAGCATCCCTGCCCCTGTGTACGACCCATAACCATAAAGTCAAAATCGTCTTCCTCGATGATTGCATCTGACATCCTAATCTCCAGCCATGCCTGTTTCGTCATGCCAGATGGAATCTGATAACGTTTATCAATACCAGCCCTCTCAATCTCCTCCCGCAGTTCCCCAAGAGTAGAACCAATCTCGACTCCAAGCACTTCATTCAGGTTGGAATTTGCATCCGCATCCACTGCCAGCACCGGTCTTTTTCCATGCTCACACAAATATTGGATAATCAGTCCGCACAGAGTAGTTTTACCTACACCGCCCTTTCCTGCCACTGCAATAATATGTCCCATATTCTTACCTCCAGTTTTTAAACAACATGTTGATTATTTTTATATGATATAGTATCTCGTGTTTAAAAGACAAGAAACAATACAGGAAATCTGTTAGGTTACTGAACGATTTTAGAAAATTGTTGATTTAATAAAGGAAAGCTATGGCAGAAAAAACCAAAAGAAAAGATCGGCGTATCCGATATACAAGACAGATCATAAAAGAAACCTTTTTGAAACTACTGGAGAAGAAAAGTTTTACCAAAATCACTGTAACAGAATTATGTCGTATTGCCGAGATAAATCGGGGCACCTTTTATCTGCATTATTACGATATGGAGGATGTCCTTGATGACATTCTAAATGACATGCTTTCTGACACCTCCAGCGTCATGGAGCATGTCCTTTCGCAGAAATGTCAATCTTCCAACTGCTCCTACCCTTTTTGCGATAAGATTCACAGTAATACTGTATTTCTTCCCCTTCTTCTGGATGATACTATTTCTGCAAAGATTATTGATAAAATGGCAGACCACAAGGAGCATTATATCACCTGGTTAATGTCTCACAGTATTCTTACTTTTGAAGAAGCAGAAGCCATCTTCTATTTTCAGATGAACGGATGCTTAACAATCAATAAACTCATGTCTCGTAACCACTGCAGTGACTGGAAAAAAATCCAGAAAACAATCGATTCTTTTATCAAAGCAGGACTAGAATCTTTTTTAATTCATGATCAGCGAAGCAAAACTTTTTAATATTTACATTATTCAGGACACAAGTGTTACAAAAAAGACCGCTACAGTTTCCGCTTTGAAAATAATCTTTGGGTTCATGATGGCCTTTCTTTCTGTTCTCTCTGTTTTTTTGCGCCATTGCATTTTCTGATTGTACTGCAAATATAATGTCCCACCGCTGTAAATAATCCCATTATTGCTATGTAGTCCAAAAGAAACAGCAAAACGGGTTCTTCAAAATCAAAAAAAGCAAATTGATTTTGAAACAGTAAATAGCTGCCAATATCCCGTTTCACAAACGCATATACACCATATCCTGCAATCAGCACGGCGATGATACGAAGTATCCATGTCTGCAGGGCGGAAGGCTTCTTTGTCAGTCTTTTTGCCATTCCCATCATCACGCTCCAGTGAAAGCCGAGGTGCAGGCTCATGAAGACAAAACCCCAATAAGCCGACAGCATATGCATCTCTCTTGCTAAAGATAAACCGATGAATGAAGGTATAAAAGAGAGAATATAACGGGACAGAACAATACCGCTTACCATAGAACCGAGCATAGAGAACAGCGCCAGTACGACCAGAGCTGTCTGCAAAATCCGCAAAGCCGTATATTTGCCTTTCAGCAGATTTTTTGTCCATTTGCCGTTCAGAATATGGTGCGAAATGAATAGCAAAAACATCCCGATACCGATCCACTCATGGGAA
>CAJUQB010000145.1:0-3008 GCA_910588285.1 uncultured Lachnospiraceae bacterium | reverse complement strand
ATGGGAAACCTGACCGATTAACCCATAGGTCATTAAAAACAGCAGGGCAATCGTCATAGCAATGTCTGCTGCTATTTTTATTATTTGTTTTGGCTTCACACCTGCGCCTTCTTTCACTAAAAATATACTTGCTTACTGAACGCTGTCTACCCATTTTTCAATATCTTCAAAGGTAACGTCACTGACTCTCGAATGAGTAACCTTATATCCCTCCGACAGCACTGTTGCGTCTGGCTGTATATTCTGAATTTCTGATACAGCATTTGAAAAGCCGCTTCCGCCGCTGGTTACAAAGGGAATTACTGTTTTTCCCGAAAGATCATATTCCTCCAAAAAGGAGTATACTGCCATCGGCATTCCGTAGTACCAGTTGGGAAAACCTATATACACCGTATCGTATTCGTCCATACTCTCTACATGGGAAGCCAGCTTCGGGCGAGGCTTTTCTTTGCTTTCCTTAGCGCCCTGACGGTCGGTAGCGTCATAATCAGCCGGATACTTTTCCTCTGTTTCAATCAAAAACAGAGCTCCGCCTGTGGCCTTCTGAATCAGGGCGGCAATGTACTGTGTGTTTCCGTACAGTTCGCCGCCCTCCACAATCAGACTTGCGGAAGCGACAGCGTCTGCTTCGGCGGGAAAATCCGTGTTTCCCACACGGGAAAAGTATGCGATTAAGGTTTTGGAATCCGCAGCATTCTGACCTGCAGCGTCCTGATCCGGATTGTTTTGCTCAGCGCCATTTTGGTTTGGTGTACTTTGAGCAGAATTATCATGGAATGAATAATCACCGGTTTTTTGCGCATTGCCACTGCATCCTGCAAATGCAAGCAAAACGAATGTGCATACTAGCGCCGCCGTTACTTTTTTCATTTTCTGCATTTCTCCGTTTCTAAAGGGGTTTAGTTAAAAACTTGCCTGTAATACGGCTCGAATATCTTCTGCATCCATCACTTTATAGCCACCGTCCATAATGAGCGTGCTTTTTACCATTCCGTCCAGCATAGCTTCCGCAGCACCCAACTCGGTAATATTCATAATAAGCCCGATTTTCTTCATCCACGCTTCCATAGCGTCAAGTCCTTCATTTGCAACTTGAATTTCCGTCTTACCTTCAGGGTTTACATTCCATACATTTACGGCATAGCGGGCAAACTTTGCCGTTCCATAAGACAGGATGTAACGGTAATAAGGCATGGAAACAGCCGCAAGCGTCATACCGTGTGTGGCGTCCGTATGGGCGGCTACTCCCTGTCCGAGCATATGCACCATCCAATCGGTGGTTTTTCCTTTGGCTACAAGGGTATTGAGTGCCCATGTTGCTATCCACATAATGTTAGAGCGTGCCTCATAATCGATTGGATTTTCAACGGCAATATCGGCGCTGTGAATCAGAGAGCGAAGCAGGCCTTCCATGATATAGTCGCTTGTATTGTCGTCCGTTCCCGAAAAATACTGCTCCAAAATGTGCGACATAATATCGTATATGCCGGATACCATTTGATACTTCGGCAGAGTGTAAGTAAATTCGGGATTCAGTATTGAGAACTTTGGAAATACATTTTCTCCGAATACGTGTCCGATTTTGAGTTTTTGTTCGTGATTTGTAATCACAGAGCCGCCGTTCATTTCACTGCCAGTACCCACCATGGTAAGCACGCAGCCGACGGGAATAATATCACAGGTTACATCATCAAAACGGATAAAGTATTTATCCCAAGCATCGTCGTTGCAGTTTACCGATACGGAAACCGCTTTTGCATAGTCGCATACCGAGCCGCCGCCGACAGCAAGAATCAAGTCAGCCTTTGCGGCTTTTGCCCGCTCTATACCCTCGTTTAATTTTTCCACAGTGGGGTTGGGCATTACACCTGCATCTTCGTAGACCTCTTTTCCGTTTGCCTTTAGAATCTCAACAACCTTATCATAAATACCGTTCTTTTTAATTGAACCGCCACCGTAAACAAGTAATATGTTTTTACCGTATTTCGGCAGTTCTATGTTCAAGCCGTCCAGAGCATCTTGCCCAAAGTAAAGTTTTGTAGGATTACAGTAAGTAAAATTTCCTAACATAATGTTATCTCCTTTTTATGTGCGGGGCATTAAAGAGACGCACCGAAATTTCTAAGTTCATCTAATTTAGCCGCTGAGCCGTTTTCCGAACCGTGAGCCGTAAATACCCCATATCTTCCAGTCCGGGATAGTCAAGAAAATCCTCCTGATAGGAAAATATTGCCCCCTCATACATATCCGCATCGCCTGAGCTTAAAAACATGGCGTCCTTTTTCAGATTTTTTGGTTTTATCGGATAAGCGGCAGAATAAAATCTGTCCAATACGCATTTAAGCTGTCCGGATACGCCATGATGATAAATCGGAGAAGCAATCATGAGCATTTCAGTTTCTTTAAGTAAATTATATATTTCCTGCATATCGTTTTCTCTTTCGTCTTTATTGACGGATAGGACGCTGCACATACAGTCTGCGTCCTATTTTCGGTACATTCCCCTATTTCAGATTCTTATTGAAGAATTCTTCCAGCCTGTCAAACGGAATAATATCTATCTGATCGTACAAATCTGTGTGACTTGCCCCCGGAATAAGCAAGAGTTCCTTATTGTCCTGATATTTGTTTCCGTCGATCATAGCGGCATAAGCGTCTTTGCCAAAATAACAGGAATGCGCCTTATCCCCATGAAGCACCATGACCGCACTGCGGATTTCGTTGCTGTACCGGAGGATCGGCATATTCATAAAGGACTGACAGCCGATTACATTCCAGCCGCCGTTAGAATTTAAGGAGCGGGGATGATAACCACGTTCTGTTTTATAGTAAGCATGATAGTCCTGAAAATACCACGGTGCATCTTCCGGCATAGGATCAGCAACACCGCCGCCGAGAGCATAAGTACCGTTTTTATAATCTTCAAGCCGCTGCGCATTCATCACCTTGCGTTTCTCGTGGCGGGCTTCCTCGCTGTTTTCGCTGTCGAAATATCCGTTGGTATTGAC
>CAJUQB010000144.1 GCA_910588285.1 uncultured Lachnospiraceae bacterium | reverse complement strand
CTGGCGGGGGTACAATTCAGGAATGGGCTTGTGGTGCCATGAATAATTCAGGCTAAATGTAAATTATTAAGAATTTCTGTGAGAATCAAAATGCTCAAAAATGCCCCTATTGTAACCAAAAAGCATTTTCGATATGTATCAGCATGATATCCTCCCGAAAATATACGCAAGAAAAAGAAGCCACCAATGAATATCAAACCTTCCGTGATTTCTGAAAATAAAGCGGCCAGTAATAAGATAGTTACCATTTCTATTAGGGTCGATAAAATGATCTCAATTCCATAGATATAAACTTCTTTCCCATAAGTGATCCATTCTGCCCCTTTGAATAATAGCTCCTCTGCTAACTTGGTTGAAATTTTATTTAGCATCCCTACTCCCCTCCCAATTTATTTTAGCATTTTACAATTCAAATAGAGCATATTTGTCTACGAATAATATATTTTATGACCGCGAATTCATTTATCAGTTCTCCTTTTTCTCAAAGATAAGAGAAGCACTGGCTTCTACCATGCTTCTCCTGTCCATCCATATAAAATCTATTTTATTTTTCCGGTCCCCCACCCGCAGGAATAACTCTCAACACAGCCCATAAATACAAGTTTACTATACAGACCGAAAGATCCACTGAACCAATCCTATTTCCAGAACCGTACATCCTAAAATCATCAGGTACACTCCGTCATAGCTTCTGGCAAAGGTATATACCGCACCGAACAACGAGGCGCTTAGGGCAGTAAAAATCAAAAATACTGCGTAAAATCCGGAATAAACCCTGGTATACCTTGCCGCCCCGTAGACGTGCCGTGTTACCAGCGGAAAAATGACGCCGAATGCCCGTCCTGCTCCCAGCAGAAACGAAAAAATTCCAGTCAGAAGAAGCAGGGAGGAGGGCACAAACAGCAGCCCCAGGCTGGCAGCAGCTACCAGCGGCAGCGTCAAATGCAGCGCTTTTTTCAATCCAAGCCTTGCGCTGACGATCCCAAACAGCAGCTGTGTCAAGGTCGTCCCGGACTGGTAAAGAGCCGTCAAAATCCCCACCTGGCCGTCTGTAAAGCCTTTCGCCCAGAACGCACTGGCGATATAGCCATACATCCCGGACAAGATTGCTCCGGCAGAAAAAAAGAGAAAAAAGCAGCAGAAGCGTCCAAAAGCCGGTTTTCCTCTGCCTCCGGCTTCTTCCCCAGCCTCCGGCCTGCTGTCAGCCGCATGGGGATGCTGGCTAGCCTCGCCTCCTGGCTGCGGCCGGCTTTTGTCCGGCTCCGGTAGCAAACCGTATTCGTTCGGAGAATAGCGGATAATTCCAAATGCGATGGGGAGCATCACAGCCAGCACAATAATCCCCACCAGCCGATATGCCCCCCGCCAGCCCAGGTTTCCGATTGCCCAGGTAATCCCGGGGCAGAATACAATCCCTCCTGCCCCGCCTACGGCAGTTGCAATACTGACATAACGTTCCGGGCGTTCAAACCACTGATTCAGCACAATCGGCACAATTGCATAGAGGGCAAAGCCTGCTGCAAAGCCCATCAGGGCTGATCCTGCCAAAATCAGCGGCAGGCTCTGGGCAGCGGAAATCAGAAATGCTGCCCCTGCCAGAAAAAGAACATTCAAACTGAGAAACCACTTCAAATCCACCTTCGGCAATATCCGCCCTGCTGCTGCCGTGGTCACCATGCCCGTCAAAATCCGAATGGTGGAGCTAAGGGAAACCTGTACAAAAGGAAGGTTCAAATCCTAGCTGATGGGGGTCAGAAACATGCCAAGGCCATTATAAATCAGGCCAAAGGCTACGAAATAGTACACGCACAGTCCAATAAATACCTGCATTGCCCTCGTTTGTAAATGCTTCATAGCTCGATCGGAATCAGCTCTTCCAGCTTATCTTCTATTCCGTGATTTTCCGCATAAAGCTGCGGCAGCATAGCCGCCAGCCTGGTATACTCCTTGGGGGATTGCTGCGCCAGCCCCGCTACCCGCCTCAAATCCAATTCAAACTCCGTCCGGACCGCCTGTTTATTCACAATCATATAGCCCAGCCAGAATCTGGTTCGCAGCTCAATCCCGTCCTCCGTTTTACGGCCAAAGTGTATGAAGGTGGTTCTGGGAATATCCCAGTCCGGCGGGCCGGAATGGGCACAAATCGCCGTAACCTTCCGGCTTTCAAACTCCTTTTTGTCAAATCCGAAGGATTCCGGAGAGCGGAAGGAAATCCTCAGCGGAAGGGCCCCCTCTCCTACATTTTCCAGTACGAAATCAGACGTATTCCAATTCCTTTCCCTGTCATTCAAGGATGGATCCAGCCGCTGTTTCAAATGCCTCCTGCTCACATGAGCCTCATAATGGTCATTGGGATCCCATATTTTGTATCGCAGGGATTCCATACCATACCATGCCATGCAAACCACCACTCCAGCATTTCCAGGGTTACGCCAGGCATCTTCACATAGCTGGCCACATAGCCGCTTCCGTCCGGCATCACACAGTAACCGGCTTCCCGCTCCAAATATCCCGGCTTCAATAAGTCGGTCCGCTGCTGAATCGGAAGCGCCAGGGCAGGATCCATCGGCTCCTTCATAAGCTCCAGGGTCTCCGCTGCCACCTCCGGATAAGGCATATCAAAAAATTTTGCATAGGATTTCTGTTTTTCCTGTTCCGTCAATTCTCTTCTCACTGCTTTTCCCCTCCTTTTTCAAAAGGCTTAATCAGCCCGATCAGTACCGCGGCCACCCCGCACACAACAATCAGTCCAATATAAGCTCCGGTCAGTCCGCCCGTCAATTTTACGCTCTGGGCCACGTAAATATAGGCACAGGCACAAATCCCCTTTGTAATTGCAGAGATCAGCCGGTTTGCTGCTGCAAAATCCTTTCTTCCGAAAATCGTTCCGGTCATAGAGGGAATCAGGTTGCAGATACCGCCTACCGATACCCCCACCATTCCGACTGCTGCAAATGCCACTGCCTGACTATTCATCAGGATTAACAGAATCAGGGTAAATGCATACCAGCCGCAATAGAGCAGAGATGCCCTTTTCGTCCCTATCTTTTGGTCTATCCAGCCCCACAGCCAGGAACCGACAATCCCAAAGGCCCCCATCACCGAAAGCATTCCGACCGCGCTGGTCCGCTCATAGCCAATCTCCAAAAGCCGGGTCACCAGCTGGCTGACAATGGCCACTGTTACCATCCACATCAACCCCAATCCTACCCCGATCAGCCACGTACGCTTTTCTTTTACAAGGGCCTGCATTGTCCAGGGGCTTTTGTACTGCTGCATTTCAAGCTGGCTTCTGCGGATCTCTTCTGCATTCATCGGATCGTTATCCGGTGCACAGCCTACTTCTTCCGGCGTGGGCCGCCTGGGAAACCAGTTGGTCTGTATCACATTCGGGCTTACCAGGCCAAATCCTGCAGTCATACAGCTAACTGCCATCACGCAGACGGCATAGACTGCAAAATGCTGCGTATGACCGTAGAAATACATTGCTGCAGCAGTCACAAGCAGCGTTCCGATATGGATCCACTTTGTCCTTGCCACCTTCTCTGCAATCATGGTTCCGAATACAAAGGCCAGAATTACACCGATCCATCCTCCGTAAGTCGAAAAGGAAAGCATCGCCGCCCGGTCCCATCCTCTTAACTCCGTCAAAGCTCCAACGTATTCAAACGACGGCGCCTCGTTTTGTGTCCTAAATTTATCAGATTTCTTCCAGTGCGTCAATGGATTTGTCTATACCCATCATTCATAGCCCCGGTAACTATTTTTCATACGCTTTTTCCCATTGCGCCCACAGGCCATGGCATGATATAATAAGGGCACTTTGCAAGGGAGGTCTGCATCTTGGATATCCAACAATTGATTTATTTTACAACCGTTGCTAAAACCGGTAATTACAGTGCCGCTTCCCGGCAGCTCTATATCAGCCAGCCGGCTTTGAGCAAATCCATCAAAAAGCTGGAATCGGAACTGAATACCCATTTGTTTTTCCAGGTTGACAAAAAAACGGAATTGACGGACACCGGGAAAATCCTGTTTGAAAAGGCGGTCCCTTTTTTGGATGAATATTATTCCATTCTCGATACCATGCGGGAGGTTGCCATGCAGAAAAAAGGATACCTCCGCCTGGGAATTCCCTATGGGCTTGGACGTATCCTTTTTGATGAATTGATCTCTGATTTTTCCGCCGAGTATCCGGATATTGTAATTGACCTGTGCGGCCACGGTTCCCAGCATATACAGGAGCTTGTCCTGGAAGGGAAGATTGAAATCGGGGCCTGCATCCAGCCGCCCCAAATCCCGGACGCCCTCGAACCCCTTCCTCTGATGCATGACCGCTTCTTTCTGATGGTGCATCAAAGCCACCCTCTTTCTGCCAGGAAATGCGTGTCCTATTCTGATTTGCAGCATGAATCTTTCTATATGCTGAACAATGACTATACCATGACAACAGTGACAAAGGCGAACTGCGCCAGGGCCGGA
The DNA here is from genome assembly GCA_910588285.1 of uncultured Lachnospiraceae bacterium. Taxonomy (GTDB): domain Bacteria; phylum Bacillota; class Clostridia; order Lachnospirales; family Lachnospiraceae; genus 14-2. The sequence goes on along the minus strand of CAJUQB010000144.1, from coordinate 4,848 downwards.
TTTACTCCTTCTATCCGGCTGATTGTAAACCGCAGCGATATCATGGCTGATCTGGTTTCAAAGGGCCAGGGAATTGCTATTATCGCAGGAGGCCGCTGGCGTTATGAGAATTATCCGAATTTAAAAATCCTGGATCTTATGGACGGGGAAAACGATTTTGATATTACCCTGATCACAAAGAAAGGCGCCTATCTGCCCTATGCAGCCAAATACTTTATTGACTTCTGCAAGACACGGCTTCTCCCCTGCTTTGAGGCACAGACATAACGCAGCCCTCTCTTTACCCCCGCTCAAAAATAATATCATAATTGATCCTGCGGTAAAAATCCCGCTCCATCTCCTCCACCGGCGTCCCCTTTCCCAGCATCCACATGGTCTTGGCAATCACTGCCTCCAGGGTCATATCGTAGGATTCCAGGATCCCGCACTGGCGCTTGATCTTATTCCCCACCTCATAGACTGTCATGTCGCTGCCCTCGTGGGCCACCTGGGTGGCAATAATCACCGGGATGTCGGGATATGCCTCCCGCAGCCGGTAGAATTCCTCTGCGATTGAGCTGGGGATTCCCCCCACCCCAAAGCTCTCCAGGATAATTCCATCATAGTTCTCAAAGGCAAAACGCAGGGCTGCCGGCGTGATGCCGGGAATCAGCTTCATCAGCATAATATTGCTGTTCAGATGATGGAAGAACCGTACCGGCTCCGGAAAGGGCATTGGCGGAATGTAGCGGATGATCCGCATATCCTGGACAATGGCCAGATACGGGTAGTCAATGCTCTCAAAGGCATTGTAGCTTTTGGAGCGGATCTTTTTGGCCCTGGTCCCTGCAATCACCTTTCCGCCAAAGACAATCTGCACCCCGCTGGAAGATTCGTCCGCTGCATAGAGAAAGCTGTCCGTCAGGTTGGTCTTGGCATCCGTAATCTCCAAGTCAATGGACTTCTGGGCCCCGGTAATGACCACAGGCTTCGGGGAATTCTGGATCATATAGGACAGAGCTGCCCCGGTGTAGGCCATGGTGTCCGTGCCGTGGGCTATGACAAAGCCGTCGTACTCCTCATAGTGCTGCCGGATCATGTCCACCAGCAGCTTCCAGTGGCCCGGCTCCATATTTGTGCTGTCAATGTTGCAGGCCTGAATGGCCCTGGGCCGGCAGAAGGCCTGGACACCCGGCACATAGTCCAGAATCCGCTCCGCCGCAATCTGGGGGCAGAGACCGTCCTTGGAATGCTTGGAGGCAATGGTTCCCCCGGTGGCAATCAATAAAATCTTCTTCACGCTGCACCCTCCTTCAAACGCTTCAGCTCTGCCAAAAGTGCCTGCACCTGTTCCTCGCTGGTGGCCCAGCAGGTACAGAACCGAATGGCACTGTGGCTCTCATCCATCCGCTCCTGGTATTCATAGGCAAAGCTTTTGGACAGCTCCTGGCAGACCGTATCCGGCAGGATCACAAACTGCTGGTTGGTGGGGGATTCCATATAGAAGGGAATCCCAAGCTCCGAAAGGCCCCTTTTCAGCTTCCGGGCCAGCTCTATGGCATGGGCGGAAATCTCAAAATACAGGTTGTCCTCAAACAGGGTCAAAAACTGGATCCCCAGAAGACGCCCCTTGGCCAGCATCCCCCCATGCTGCTTGATATTGTAGCGGAAATCGCGCTTCAGCCTGTCGTTGACAATCACTACCGCCTCCCCGAACAAAGCCCCCACCTTGGTTCCTCCAATGTAAAATACATCGCACAGCTTTGCCAGGTCCTCCAGGGTCAGATCGTTCTCCGGGCACATCAGGCCATAGCCAAGCCTTGCCCCGTCCAGGAACAGGTAGATGCCCCGGCTCTTGCAGACCGTGCTGATGGCAGTAAGCTCCTCCTTGCTGTAGATGGTCCCCACCTCCGTGGGGTTGGACAGGTACACCATCCCCGGCTGTACCATGTGCTCTGCACTGTCATTTAAGGCCTGCCAGTCCACATATTCCGCAATCTGCGCTGCTGTCAGCTTCCCCTCCTGCACGGGCAGTGCCAGCACCTTATGGCCAGTGGCTTCAACCGCCCCTGTCTCATGGATATTGATGTGGCCGCTGTCCGCAGACAGCACGCCCTGGTACGGCCGCAGAGCAGATGCAATCACCGTGGTGTTGGTCTGGGTTCCTCCCACCAGGAAATGAACCGCTGCCCCCGGCGCTTTGCAGGCCTCCCGGATCCGGTCCGCCGCCTGCCTGCAGTATTCATCCTCCCCATAGCCAATGGTCTGCTCCAGGTTGGTCTCTGCAAGCCGCTGCAGGATCCTTGGGTGCGCCCCCTGGGTGTAATCTGTGTCAAATCGTATCATCTTCTCCTTCACTCCTTGTTTTTTTGAATAGTTCCATTTTATCCCATTTTGTACTGCAATGCAAATGCTATTTCCGTGATTTTTCACCATTTTTCTATTTTTATTTTCCATTTTCTTGTTATTTTTTTTACTTGTTTTTTAGATTGGAAAGATTTATAATTCTGAGGCTAAAATGAGGAGGAATCTATTATGAATTATCAGTATTTATTGGGCCTTTCCATTATTTTATTCAGCACCAAGATCCTTGGGCTTCTCACCAAGAAAGCCAATATGCCCCAGGTAGTAGGCGCTCTGCTGGCCGGTCTGATCTTAGGCCCTGCCTGTCTGGGCGTAATTCATACCACGAATTTTTTCAATCAGATCTCCGAAATCGGCGTGATCATCCTGATGTTTATGGCCGGCCTTGAGACAGATACACAGGAGCTGAAGCGTTCCGGAAGGGCTGCCTTCATCATTGCTCTTTTGGGAGTTATCATTCCCCTGGCAGGCGGGTTTGCCGTTGCCGCCCTGTGCCATGTGGGCTCTGATGCGCTGCCGGCCAGCCTGACGCTGCAATATATTTTTATCGGCGTAATCCTTACCGCAACCTCTGTGAGCATTTCTGTGGAGACCTTGAAGGAAATGGGCAAGGTATCCACCAAGGCGGGCACTGCCATCCTGGGGGCTGCCTTGATTGACGATATCCTGGGCATTATTGCCCTGACTGTGATCACCAGCATGGCCGATTCCAGCACCAACCTTGTATTTGTGCTTCTGAAAATCGCAGGCTTTTTTGTGTTTGCCATTGTGGCGGCTCTCCTGTACAAACAGCTGATGCAGTTCTTTGTCCGGCTCTCCCCGGACCACAACCGCCGGTATATCCTGATGAGCTTTGCCTTCTGCCTGTTTATGGCCTTCTGCGCCGAGGAGCTGTTTGGCGTGGCGGACATCACCGGCGCTTATGTGGCTGGACTGGTAAGCAGCTTCAACAAAAAGCGGGAACGGATTTACTATGACTTTGATACTGTATCCTACCTGCTGGTGGCTCCGGTCTTTTTCGCCAGCATCGGCCTGAAGGTGGAGCTGGCCTCCATGTCCTCCTCTATCCTGATATTCACTCTGGTCCTGACCCTGACTGCGATATTAACCAAAGTCCTGGGCTGCGGGCTTGGGGCAAAGATGTGCAAATACACCAGCCGGGAATCCATCCAGATCGGCGTTGGGATGATCTCCCGCGGGGAGGTTGCCCTGATTGTGGCCAACAAGGGGGAAGCCTTGGGGCTTATTACCAGCGAGCTCTACGCTCCCATTGTCATTATGGTGGTGGTTACTACCATTGTGACCCCCATTTTCTTAAAGCTGGCTTTCAAATCACCCAAAAAACGGGCTGCCGCTCTGTAAGCGGCACGCCCGTCTGTTCACGCTCATCTGAAATCCATTCCCCGCCAGCCTCATGCCTGTTGGGGGATCAGTTCTGAGAGCCGTATTTTGGAATCCGACCCATGTCTGTTCCGGAATCAGCCCTGGGGGCTGTATTCCAGGATCAGGCCTGTCTCCTCCAGCATACTGATGTAGGAGACCAGGGGGCTCCCATCCTCCCAGCATACGTCCAGATAATGGCTATTTGGGGATACCTCCTCCGCCATCTTTACCGTTTCCTCAAAGGAGGCTTTTGTCTCAAACTTGATATGGTGCAGACCCGGGCCCTTCTCCTTCAGCCAGTCTTCATAGATTCCCGGCCCCACCGGCATCACCAGCTCGATCTCATATCCCTCTCCCTTGTACATGGCTGTGTTAATGTTCAGGCCATGCCCGTCATTCACCTTTTTGTCAGCGAAAAAAGGCCTTGGATCCTCCATCTGCCAGGGACCGATCCCCAGCTTGCTCTCATAAATCTCCACGGCCTTCTTCAAATCCCTGACTACAATTCCAAGATGCAGAATTTTTCCGTATTTTGGTTCCATAATAATCTCCTTTTCTTGTTGCTGTTTTTCTGCCTGGATCCAGGCGCCGTATTGTGCTTGAAGCAGCACCCTATGACACTTAGATCCCTCTTTGAATTTCTTGCAATTTTCATGCCATTTCCAATGCCCATCCGCTGCCGGAAAAACGCCCGCCCTCTCTTTTGTTTCACAGCAAAATCTCTTAGTTTTGCAAAAAAACATGCATTTTTGCAACTATTTTTCCTCCCACTGCATCTGCCCAACCTGGACTTTTCCGGAGCAATCCGGCAATTCTGCCATTACAGCCCCCTTTCACCATTTGGCACAGAAATTGCATGTTAATAATTGCATCATAGGATGAGCTGCCCTACAAATGAGCGTTTCAAAACTGTGATTGGCAAATGGCACAATGTGCAAAGCCCCATTTGTCGGGCAGCTCATAAGATTTCATAATGGAGGAAAACAATGTCAAGAGAAGAAGTGTTAGCAAAAATGATTGAATTTGCATCCATGGCATTCCGCAAGGATGCAGCAGGAATTACAGAAGACACCAACATCGCAGAGGAGCTTGGGGTATCTTCCCAGCAGCGTGTTGCCATGA
>CAJUQB010000143.1 GCA_910588285.1 uncultured Lachnospiraceae bacterium | reverse complement strand
GCATGGAGCTGACTGTCACTAATCGGTCGAGGGCTTGACCAAGAGTGTAGGAAGACGGCGCTGTAATCGAAGTGACCGGCTTCCGATATAAGAAGAGATAATTCTTAATCTGTGTGAAATTTTGAAGATATATGAAATAAAAGCTTGAATTTTTATAATGAATGATTTATAATAAACGACAGGCAGTAATGTCGTTTTTATAGATACAGGGGATTGGTCAAATGGTATGATAGGGGTCTCCAAAACCTTTGGTGGGAGTTCGATTCTCTCATCCCCTGCTAAGAGAAAACAGCTGTAAACCTTGATTTTCAAGGATTGCAGTTGTTTTTTATTTTCTGGTTAATCCCTGGCAGTCTGTTGCATACAAACCAGATGCAACAAGCGTCAGTGCCTTAATAGAAGTTTATGTAGTAAGTACTATGAACAATTGACAGATGAGGATTATAATGAATTAATAAATATGATAGATGAGTTTAGGAATCAAGAAATGTGGAAAGAGTAAAGACATAACCGAATATTATCGTAAGATGGCTGTAAAATAAAATGTTTTGCAAAGAGCCCCTGCGTGCGCTGTTCAAAGGAAAAAAATGTATATTTATCTTGACAAACAAGAGTTTTCTTTCTATAATCAATGTAATCACTTTTTTATTCTTTTAGATATTCGATTGCAATTTAATTGCAATTCTTTGTTATTCAAGGATTTCCAATTTTTCCCTACCAGAACAAAGAAAGAGAGGTATACATTTGAAGCAATATAAAAAAAGATTTGTGTCTGCACTGTTGGCAGCGGCAATGGTGTTGGCTTGTTTTCTTCATGCAGGAACCCTTTTGGCAGCAGTGCCGAAAAGTCCCAACACAGCGGATAAGGTAACGCTGAGAACGGGAAAGAAGGTTTATTATCCGGGAGTTCTTGGAGATTATTCTACCTGCCTTTACACGGTGGATGGAATGGCTGCCTACTGCCTGGAGCCCACAATGGATTCTCCGGGACATGGCCAATATGAATATCAGATCATAGAGGACAATCCAAGCCTGGAAAAGGCTCTCTATTATGGCTATGGAGGCCCTGGTGATGTTACAGGTACGTACATGCCGCAGCTGAAGGATGAAGTAAAGTATGTATTTACTCACATTGCTGCCAGCTATTTTTACTGCGGCATCAAGGGCTTTTATGGATGCACCATGGGGCAGATTGAGGCCTGCGGGGCCCTTGACTGGATCAATTATCTGGAAGCGCTGCCACAGCCTCCCAGGGCAGAGCTTAGTCTGTCAGACACAGCCCTTTCTGCAAGCTGCGAAGGGGACAGGCAGGTGACTGAGACAACGGTTCTCAATGGAGATTCCAGGAATTCTGTAACCATAAGGCTGCCGGAGGATGTGACCTTCCATAACAAGGACAGCGGAAGCACCAAGACCGGAGGGGAGGTCCAGATTTTTGGAGGGACAAGCTTCTATTTTTCTGCACCAATGACTGTCACCGGCAGCTGGAGCAGCGGTACCCTTGCAGGCAGTATTCAGACTGCGGGAAACGTATTTTTAGTGCCCACCGGGAGCGATACGCAGGATATTGGAATCTATTATAAGACCCAGGATGGAAATTCTGTGAGCTTTACCGTAGAATGGACAGAGCTTGCAAAGGTAAGAGTCATAAAGGCGGACTCTGACAACAGTGCAAGGCTCTCTGGCGCAGTGTTTGGCATTTACCGGGATCCGGCCTGCCGGGAGCTGCTTACGACCATGTCTGCCACGAACCAGGATGGCGTCTCAGAGGCGGGCTTTCCTATGACCCAGGAGCTGGTGTATGTCAAGGAGCTTACAGCTCCGGCGGGATATCGCATAAATACGGCCGTATATCCGGTGTCATTGACTGTGAATCAGACAGCATCCGTTACTATTCCGGATGTGGAACAGCTTGGGAATTTAACTATCTATAAGGAAGGAGAGGTATTGGTAGGCGCCTCCTCTACGGAAGAGGGCACGGTGTTTCAGTATGAGAACCGCAGACAGAGGGGGGCTGTCTTTCAGCTCTATGCGGCAAGAGATATCGTTACCCCATATGGCACGGTAGTTTACCGGGCAGGGGAGCTGGTGGCGGATCACCTTGTGACCGGGAATGACGGTTCCGTAGCGGTCAGGAATCTTCATTTGGGAGCTTATCGGGTGACGGAGGCAAAGGCGCCCGAGAACTTCTATAACAAGGGCGAGACCAGGGAAGTGATCCTTACCTATGCCGGGCAGGCAGCGGAGGCTGTATTTTCCAATACGACCTTTAAAAATGACAGACAGAAAGCCTCGGTTCGCATTGAGAAGCAGGACAGGGACACAGGGCATGGCCTGGAAGGCGGTATTTTCGGGCTGTATGCGTCTGAGGGTATTACAAATGCAGAAGGGGCCATAGTAGCTGATGCCGGCACACTGATTGGCAAGGCAACGACAGATACAGAGGGCAGGGCAGTATTTTCTGCGGATCTACCCATTGGGTTTGGATATGAGGTGCGGGAGCTGTCTGCTCCGGAGGGTTATATCAGAAATACGGAGGATGTTTATTCCTTTCGGTTCCAATACACCAATGACCGGGAGGCAACAGCAGTATTTTCTCATGTTTTTGCAGACGACAGCGTCAGAGCTGCAATACGGCTGTTTAAGAGAGATAAAGAAACCGGGCAGAACAGGCCCCAGGGAGACGCAGAGCTGGGAATGGCCGCTTATGGGCTGTATGCCAGAAAGGATATCCTGCATCCGGACAAAAAGACAGGGATTCTCTACAAGGCCGGGGAGCAGGTGGGAAGGCTTACCACAGACCAGGAGGGAAATGCAGCAATTGAAAATCTGTACCTGGGGGAGTATTTTATTAAGGAAATTACACCGCCGGTGGGATATGTAATTGATGAGACAGAGTATGATCTGGTATGTAATTATGAAGGGGACCTCACTGCTGTGGTGGAGCGGGAATGTATTTCCGGCGAGCAGGTGATAAAGCAGCCCTTCCAGATTATTAAGGCTGCAAAAAACGATCAAACGGATGCAGAGCTGCTCTCCGGCGCAGGGTTTTCCGCCTATCTGCTTTCGGAGCTGAACAAAAAGGAGGGAGAGGACTACGATTTTGATTCTGCTGTACCAATCGTCATTGGGGAGAATGGGGAAAGGGAAATGTTCACCAATGAACGGGGCTATGCATGCAGCGCAGCCCTGCCCTATGGTACATATCTCGTGCGGGAGACCACCACACCCAAGGGCTATGCACCGGTGAAGGATTTTCTTGTCCATATCACAGAACATAAGCCCACAGAGCCCCAGGTGTGGCGAGTGCTTCTGGATGAGGAATTTGAAGCAAAGCTGAAGATTGTGAAGCAGGATGATGAAACCAAGAAGCCGGTGCTGGCGAAAAATACGGAGTTCAAGGTGTATGATCTGGACAAAAATAGCTATGTGGAGCAGGTCACGACATATCCCACTGTGGTTACCCACAAATCATATGTCACGGATGAGCAGGGCTACCTGATTCTTCCCAAAAGCCTTGGTGCCGGCCATTATCGCATTGAAGAGATCCGCGCGCCCTTTGGGTATACCCTGAATGATAATTATTATGAAGTGGCGGTGGATTCCGACATGCCCTATCAGGTGGATCCGGTCACAGGGGATCTTGTAATTGATGTCATTTATGAGAATCATCCGGTAAAAGGGGAGATTCGTATTGAAAAAACAGGAGAGAAGCTAAAGGGCTATAAAAAGGATTTCACCTATCAGCAGGAGAGCCTGGAGGGGGCAGAGTTTGGCATCTATGCGGCGGAGGATATTTATACTGCTGATTTTCAGAAGGATGCAGAGGGAAACAGATGTCTGGTATATGCTTCCGGCGAGCAGGCCGGAACCGTGACCACAGACCGGGATGGAAAGGCTGTTTTTTCCGGCCTTCCTCTGGGCACCTACCGGATTAAGGAGACAAAAGCGCCGGAGGGGTATGTGCGAAATGAAGCTCCCCTGACAGTTACCCTCTCCTATGCAGACCAGGAGACACCAATTATCAGCCAGACAGCTGTTTTTGAAAATGAACGTCAGAGGGTGGAGATTGCCGCTGTGAAGAAGGATGCGGAAAATAAGGCCCTGGTGGAGGGGGCAGTGTTCGGCCTGTATGCCAAGACAGCCATTCTTGCGCAGGGAAATATGCTGGTAGAACCGGGTACGCTCCTTGGGGAGGCAGTATCCGGAGCAGATGGCCGGGCTGTTTTTGACCTGGATGTGCCTTTCGGGACGTATTATATCCGGGAGCTGGAAGCGCCAAAAGGTTATGTTTCCACAGGGAGAGTGGCGGAGGTTACGGTCAGCTACCAGGGGCAGGATGTGAAGACAGCGGTACTTGATTGTGAGTTTGAGAATGCGCCCACAAAGGTTTCCTTCCGAAAAACGGATCTTACAACCGGAGCGGAGCTTTCCGGGGCCACACTGACTGTCCTTGACCAGGCGGGAAATGTGGTGGATACCTGGAAATCCGTCAAAGGGAAGGAGCACATCATAGAGCGGCTGAAGGCAGGGGAGACCTATATCCTTCGGGAGGAGCTGGCGCCCTATGGCTATCTGCAGGCTGAGGAGGTTACCTTTACCGTAGCAGATTCTGCAGAGCTGCAGAAGGTTGAAATGAAGGACGATGTGCCCACCGGACTTCTTCTGATTAATAAAAAGGGGGAGCTTTTGGAGGATATCTCCCTGCTGGACGTTATCGGCGGCTGGAGCTCATGGCTGTTTGGGTATGTGACAGGCTCCCTGGAGGATGTGACCTTTGAGGTATATGCGCTGGAGGATATCAAAGCGGCAGATGGGGAGAGCGAGGATTATTACAGGAAGGATGAGCTGGTGGGAACCATAACCACAGATAAAACCGGCTATGCAAGGCTGGATGGCCTTCCTCTGGGGAAATATTACATAAAGGAGACAAAAACGGCAGAAGGGTATGTGCTGGATGGAAATACGCGTGAGGCTGATTTGACCTACCGGGGCCAGAAAGAGGCAGTCGTCACCTTCTCCACGGATTGGCAGAACAAACGGAAGAAGGCAGGGATCCATGTATGGAAAACAGAGGAGGCTTCTGAGCAGGGTGTGGAGGGCACGGTGTTTGCCCTGTGTGCCAAGGAGGATATTACCGGTGCGGACGGCAGGATACTGGTAGAAGCAGATACCGTGATTGAGGAAAAGGCCACAGACGGAGAGGGCAAGGTGGATTTTGAGGCTGATCTGCCCATTGGATTTGCCTACTATGTAAAAGAGACTGCCCCGGCTCCGGGATTTACCAGTATGGGCGAAATGCAGGATTTTAATTTTAGCGACAAGCATGCCAGAATGGAGGATGTATCCTATGACCTGGAATTTCAAAATGTGCCCACGGTATTTGAATTTACAAAAACCTCCCTTACGGATGGAAAGGAAATTGAGGGTGCAATGCTTCAGGTGACGGATGAAAACGGAGGCCTTATTGAGGCGTGGGTTTCCGGGAAGGAGCCCCATATCATCCGGGGACTTGTGGTGGGAAAGACCTACTATTTGACAGAAACCCTGCCTGCGGAGGGGTACGTGACTGCGGAACGGATTGCGTTTACCCCGGAGAATGTGTTGGATGTGCAGAAGGTGGAAATGAAGGATGATATCACAAAGCTGGAGATTTCCAAGACCGATCTGGGCGGCAAGGAGCTGCCGGGCGCAAAGCTTTCTATTTTTACGAAGAAGGGAGAGGTGGTGGACAGCTGGATTTCCGGGGAGCAGCCCCATTATATAGAAATGCTGCCTATTGGGGAATATGTGCTTCGGGAGGAGACTGCGCCGGAGGGCTACCTGGTGGCGGAAGATGTGAGGTTTGAGATTCGGGACACAGCAGAGGTCCAAAAGGTTGTGATGAAGGATGAGGCCAAGCCTGTCAGTCCGGCGGAGATGCCCAGGACAGGGGAGGAAGGAAACATCTGGCTGTGGCTTGTATTGATGGGCGCTGCTGCAGGCGGCATCGGATTTCTTGTGGCCAGGTCCAGAAGAGAGGACAGAGATCAATAATATGTTTTGATGTATCGCACGTTTTACCTGCGCATAAAATAAAATTGAAATAGAAACAGGAAGAATGTATGGACGATACATCAAAATTTGAAAATCTCTTAAATCTTGCAATAGACGCGACGCCCTCGGAACGGGAGCGGTCTCTGAATCTGGGGGTAGGCTATGAGCAGCAGGAGCAGAGCTGGGAGCTGATTGTGAAATATTCTGGAAGCCTGTCCGGGCTGGCAGAGGCCTATCCCCAGATCGCGGTACAGGAATTGATCAATGAGTATGCAATCCTAAGGGTTCCCCAGGACTTGCTTCCGGTAATTTCCGGCTGGCCTCAGATTGAGTATGTGGAAAAGCCCAAACGGCTGTTTTTTGCAGTGGAGGACGGCGTGCGCGCCTCCTGTATCATGCCGGTGCAGGGAGCGCGCTACGGGCTTACCGGAAAAAATGTGATTTGTGCGTATATAGATTCCGGTATTGACTATGCCCATCCGGATTTTCGCAATGAGGATGGCAGCACCAGAATTCTGAACCTGTGGGATCAGACGCTGGGCCGGGAATTTGACAGTCAGGAAATCAATGAGGCCCTGCAAGCGGAAACGATAACAGAGCAGTATCGCCTGGTGCCCAGCCGCGATACCTCAGGCCATGGCACCCATGTGGCGGGCATTGGCTCCGGCAACGGCAGAGCGTCCCAGGGTACATACCGGGGGGTGGCCTATGAGAGCGACCTTCTGGTGGTGAAGCTGGGAACGCCCCAGACGGATTCCTTTCCCAGAACCACGGAGCTCATGACAGCCCTGGACTATGTGATTCGAAAGGCACAGGAATATGAGAAGCCTGTGGCAGTAAATTTAAGCTTTGGCAATACTTATGGCTCACACAGCGGCACATCCCTGCTGGAAACATTTATAGATGACATTTCCAATTATGGGAAAAGTGTAATCATCATCGGCAGTGGAAATGAGGGCAGCGGAAGAGGACATACCTCCGGAACCCTTCCGGACCTTCCGGGCACAACAGAGGGGGTGGAATTGGCGGTGGGGGATTATGAACCCACTGTCAACGTACAGCTGTGGAAATCCTATGTAGACGAATTTGATATTTATGTGAGGCATCCTTCCAGAGCGTGGATCGGACCCCTGTATGAGCGGGCCGGCGCCCAGCGGTATGTGCTGGGGGATACGGAGCTTTTGATTTATTACGGGGAGCCCAGCCCCTACAGCGTATATCAGGAAATCTATTTTGATTTTCTGCCAAGGCGGGAGTATATTGACAGCGGCGTGTGGCATTTTTATCTGGTTCCCCGCCGGATTGTGACAGGCAATTATGATTTATGGCTGCCCTCCATGGCGGCGCTGGGCAATAGCACCGGATTCCTGCTGCCGACTCCGGAGACGACGCTGACAATTCCTGCCACAGCGGATCGGGCTATTACCGTGGGAGCGTATGATGCACGTTTCCGCCAGCTGGCAGAGTTCAGCGGCAGAGGCTACACCCGCCAGACCATGCAGGTGAAGCCGGACCTGGTGGCTCCGGGGGTGGCCATCACTTCCTGCGCCCCTGGCGGCGGGTACAGCACCAGAAGCGGCACATCTATGGCTACGCCCTTTGTGACGGGGAGCAGCGCATTGCTGATGCAGTGGGCGATTGTTCAGGGGAATGATCCTTTTTTGTATGATGCTGTTATAATTGGACTAAGCGGGTTGCCAGTTAGCCGCTTTTTTTATGATATCGGAAATTCCTCTGGATTTCCGATATCACAAAAAGCCCTCCGGGCAGGATGCACACCTCGCGGAGGTGAAATTGATAACAGGTTATGGAATCTCACTCATTGTATCAGAAACTTATTTTTCGCTGTACTAGGGCATATATGAAAGCGCAGTTAATCTGGAGAGCAGATGTATTTGTTGATGTGATTCTGTTAGTAGCTAAGATATTGTTTGCATGGATCTTATGGAGTATTTTGTTTGAAGGAAAAGAGCAGATAGCAGGATTGAAATTTCACACCATGATTTCTTACTATATCATAAATTCCTATCTATTCCAGATGGAAAAGTCTGCTGAAATCAGCCAGCAGATGACGGGGATGTTGAGAAAAGGCACTTTTTCAAAATATATGGTGATACCGGTACAGACACAGGGCTATTTTGTGGCGATGGAGGTCGGGAAGCTTGCATTTTCTTCAGGCATTGGCTTTTTAGCAACTGTTCTGCGGTTTTGTTTGTTCAGGATTTCCATTGTACCTACAGTCAATTTGAAGATATTGCTATGCGGAATTATCATGGTTGTTTTAGGTCTGCTGTTTATGGCTCAGCTCAATTATTTCCCTGGGATTTTAACTTTAAAATTTGAGGAGATCAGTACCTTTCTCATGATAAAGGATAATATATCAGCAGTTGTGACAGGAGCGGTGATTCCCCTTGCGCTTTTGCCGGAATGGCGTTTCCAGTGGGATAAACGTAGTTATCGGCAGAGAGATTTAACACCCGCATGGCCTTGCAGAAAGATACGAGCGATAGACATTTGATTATTGGCAAAGAGATAGGGACTTTGCGGCGATGATGCTGTTTCTGACAATGACGCCCGCCTGCAGGATTTACAATAGAGAACATAATGGACAATCAAAGGGGAATATAGTGAATAAAGGAAAGTCGAGGAATTTAGGATGAATCGGACAGAATTAGAAGAATGGAAAAAGGTGGATGTCCGCACGGTGGATGTTTCTGTTTTGGAAGAGATAGAGAAAATAGAAATTAACAGTTCCCTTTCACCCAGGGAGAGATGGGTGGATTTTGCGGAGAAGATTAAGAATCCATTTTGTTTTATCTGTAATGGCATGGTTGTAAAAGTTTCCTACTCCGAAGCAAAAGAGAGCCTTGAAAACAAACTGGTTCAGCTATGCATGAGTATGGAAGGGGAGAGTATTTGTTAGAGCTTTCTAGGGGCATTTGCGGTCTGGAATGGTCCAATCATCATGGACGAAGCAGAACCCCAAATAGGAAATGCTTGACAACAAACAAGACTATTTGAGGTGATGAAATGAATACAAATCTGAATACTGATGTATATGATGCTGACATTTACCTGCGCCTGTCGAAAGAAGATGGGGATAAGGAGGAAAGCGACAGCATTACAAATCAGAGAGAGTTTATCTTAGAGTTTCTAAAATCCAGGGAGGATATCAGAATCCATGCCGTCAGGGTGGATGATGGCTATTCCGGGGTGAATTTTGTTGAGGTAAGATAACGTAACCTTTTTTGCAGAGGGCGTTATCTTACCTCTTTTTGATGTATGTTAGATAGCATAACTCTTTACGTCGGCTC
>CAJUQB010000142.1 GCA_910588285.1 uncultured Lachnospiraceae bacterium | reverse complement strand
GATTTTTGCGCAGCAAAATTCGGAATATCGCCCCGAATCGTTACTATGAGCGGCCCCCGGGCCGTGAAGTAACGAATGGGCAGGAAAATTTTGTAATAAAATCGTAATTTATTTGATTTTCCTATAAGAAAGCGGTATAATAAGAGTGATAAGGTAAAGGTTCTAAAATAGTTTAGAAGAATATCTGGAGGAATTGATATGCCAAAAGCAAATGAAGTGAACAACACAAAGATGACAGCAGAGGCAGACCCGAAGAGTGCAGAGCTCCAAGCAGACGTAGAGACGAAGGCGGATGCAGCGGAGGAGAAGGTAGAAGCAGCAGAAGTAAAAGGTGAAGCAACTGAGAAGAAGGCAAAGACCGGAGGTAAGCCGGGCCGTAAGCCGGGAGCCAAGAAAGCAGCAGCCAAGAAGTCTGATAAGACAGAGACAGTGTACATCCAGTGGGCAGACCAGGAGGTGGAGCTGACTGCGATTATGGATAAGGTAAAGGCAGCCACAAAGTCTCTTCGTGCCGTACATGAGATCAATATCTATGTGAAGCCGGAGGAGAACCGGGCATATTATGTTGCCAAGAAGACAAGGGGTGAGGAAGTCGGAAGCGTAGAGCTCTAAGAGAGGTCTGTTTCAATGCTTTCGCAGTCACCCGGCTCGTTATTTGCGGGAAATAAAAAGAAGCTCACAGAGCTTCTTTTTTTTGCAGCCGTTTATTGGTCCAATCCCGCAGCAAACTATAGAGCACGGACATGATGGGAATAAAGAGCAGCATTCCAAGTACTCCCATCAGACTGCCGCCAACCATAACGGCGAATAATACCCAGATGGAGGGGAGACCGATGGAATTCCCCACCACATGGGGATAGATCAGGTTCTCCTCGATCTGCTGCAGGACAAAGAACAGGACTGCAAAGGCAATGGCCTGCATGGGATTGACCATCAGGATCAGGAAAAATCCCACAAAGAATCCCACAAAGGCGCCCACCACAGGGATCAGAGCGGTGAAGGCGATGACAACGCCAATCAGCAGCGCGTAGGGGAAGCGGAAAATAAGCATGGTTACAAAGAACATGCCGCCTAAGATCAGCGCCTCCAGGCATTGGCCCGTGATAAAACGGGAGAAGGTGACATGGGAGAGGCTGCATACATGAAGGATCTTCTCCACCGTTTGATCCTGGAAGACAGCCCGGATCAGCTTCGTAAAGGAGGCAGCCAGCTTCTCCTTCTGGATCAGGGCATAGATGGAAAATATAAAGGCAATGAAAATATGAATCGTGGTACTCACCACCGTCACAGTGGCATTGATGGTGTAATTGAGTACATTCCCGGCGCCGTTTACTGCAAAATCCTTGATATTTCCAATCCAGGCAGACCAGTCCGTCTGCTTTAAGTCAATGGAGCTGATATATTCCACGATGCCCTTGTTTTCTGCAAAGATTTCCTCCAGCCAGAGCTGGGTTTTGGGCAGGAAGGCGCTCATGGCGGCGGCTACACTCTCAAAGGTGCTGGCCAGCTGCGGAAACAGAACGCCGATCACCAGGGCAAAGATCCCCACCATGCACAGCAGTGTTAGGATCAGGCTTAAGGGCCTTGCAATTCGGGAGGGCTTCTTTCCGGGCTTTTTGCCCCTTCGCTCCGTGAACAGCTTTCGCTCAAAAAAGCGCATGGGGATATTCAGGCAGAAAGCAATGGCGGAGCCCAGGAGAAAGGGGAAAAGTACGCTGATTACAAAGCTCATCCAGGTGAGAAGTGCGGAAAAATTCATCAGAGCCGCACACAGCACCACCGTAAAGGTGATGAGGGCAAGGAGTTTTTTCATGGTGTGTTTATTCAAATCCATAGTATCTGTTCCTTTCTATTCGGCTGGGCTTGACAGCCCCGTCATGGAGCTCTGCCCTTTTTAGAATAGTATACTTGTTTCTGGAGAAACAGGCAATGGATTTCTGGTACAAATTTTAGAAAAGGTGCTTTCGCAGCATGAGGACAGCAGCCCCGCATTCGCAGAGATAGCTTACCAGCATGCCGATGAGGAAGGCACGGATTCCAAAAACAGGAATGAAAAACCAGACAAAGAGGATGCGGATCCCGCAGCCTGTCAGGTTTAAAAGAAAGGTCAGGGTGGTGCGGCCCAGGCCGTTTAAAATGCTGCACAGGGTAGTGGTCAGGTAGAGGAAGGGACAGATCCAGCCCAGGGTCACCAGCAGGGTGCCTGCCAGGACATTGGCGAACACGACCCGTCCCAGCAGCCGGCCAAACAGGAGGAAGCCCAGGGTACAGCAAAAGCCCAGGGTCAGGCAGTAAAAACAGCTTTTTTTGACCGAGCTTCGGATGTAGCAGGTGTTCTCCTTAGCGGCAGCCTCCGAGATGGCAGGCAGCAGCATCACGGATACTGAGTTGGTGATGACCGAGGGAAACAGCACCATGGGCATTGCCATGCCGGTGAGGACGCCGTAGACACTGAGGGCATCGGAGCTGCTGTAGCCGAATTCCTTTAAGCGCAGGGGAATCTGTATGGCCTCCACACTCTGCAGCAGGTTGATGAGGACGCGGTTGGCCGTCAGGGGCAGAGCCATGGCAAAGATCTGCCCAAGGGCCGGTGCAAGGGTCCGTATGCCCGGCCGGAAGCGGGTACAGGAGACGCTGTAGAGGACAGAGGCTACCTCTCCGATGACAAGTCCCCAGACTGCCGCTTCCGTTGAGATGGGCCGGCCCTTTTCCAGGGAAATCAGATACAGCACATAGACGCCGCCCACCCGTGCGGCCTGCTCCAGAAGCTGAGAGAGGGCAGGAACGGTGGTCCGCTTCAGGCCGTAGTAATAGCCGTTGATGCAGGCATGGACGGCGCCGAAGGGAACGGTCAGAGAGAGAATCCGAAGCAGGGGGGCACAGCGGGGCTCATCCAGCACATGGACAGCCAGGGGCTGCGCATAGAGATAGAGCAGCGCCGTACAGAGAAAGGACAGCACCAGGGACAGGAGCAGCCCGGCATACAGATAGGTGCAGCTCTCCCGCTTCCGAGCCACAGCCTCTGCCACGAATTTTGAGATAGCAGTCTGGATCCCCGCCACGGTGAGGGAGAAGGTCAGGGCATAGATAGGAAAAATCAGCTGGTAGATCCCTAAGCCCTCCGCACCGATGGTGTGGGAGAGGAATATTCTATAGAAGAAGCCGATGATGCGGGAGAGAAGGCCGGCCAGGGTCAGCAGCAGGGTGCCGGTAATCAGGGGATGGGAAGAAAGCTTATGTTTACGCAAGAAGATGTATCCTTTCGGAAAGTCGCATTTACTGCCATTATATGAAAAAGTTCATCTTGACAGAACCCTCAGGCCGTGATATGATGCAAGAGGATAAAACCCGACCATTTTACTAAGGATTCAAAAAGCCCAAAAGAGAGGTGAGCTTGTGAAATTATCGACCAAGGGAAGATACGGGCTGCGGGCCTTTATTGATCTGGCTGTATACGGGGAGGAGGGGCCTGTCTCCCTGACCAGCATTGCCGCAAGGCAGGAGATTTCCCTGAATTACCTGGAGCAGCTGATGGCGAAGCTTCGCAAGGCAGGCCTGGTGGAGAGCATCCGCGGTGTCAATGGCGGCTACCGGCTGGCCCGTCCGGCGGAGGAGATATCCGTGGGGGCTGTGCTGCGGGCGCTGGAGGGAGACCTGAAGCCCGTGGAATGCGCAGGGATTGACGCAGGCAAGGAGAGCCACTGCACCGGCTCGGGAACCTGTGTCAGCAGGATTGTGTGGAAGCGGATCAATGACAGTATTAACAATACGGTGGACAGCATTTTTATTGGAGAACTGGTCAGAGAAAGCAAAAATATAAACATAACATAATATTTAAAATCAAATTAAGATCAAAATAAAACCAAGTTGAAACTAAGTTTAAATCAAGATAAAATCAAGATAAAATCAAGATGAAAAACATAGGATAGACTTATGTTAGAAAACATATTAATTCTATAGAGGTGATAGAGAGATGAAAAAGCTGATTTATCTGGACAATGCGGCGACCACCAGGACGGCTCCGGAGGTGGTGGATGCAATGCTCCCATATTTTTCGGAGTATTACGGCAATGCCTCTGCTGTGTATGATTTTGGCGGCAAGAGCAAGGAGGCCATTGCAAGAGCAAGAGAGACCATTGCAGGGATTCTTGGGGCAAAGGACAATGAGATTTATTTTACGGCCGGAGGCAGCGAATCCGACAACTGGGCCCTGAAGGCTGCTGCGGAGGCTTACCAGGACAAGGGGAACCATATCATTACCACGAAGATTGAGCACCATGCCATTTTGCATACCTGCCAGTATCTGGAGAGCAGGGGCTTTGAGGTGACGTATCTGGATGTGGATGAGCAGGGCGTAGTGAAGCTGGATCAGCTTCGGGCAGCCATCCGCCCTACTACCATCTTGATTACCGTGATGTTTGCCAATAATGAGATTGGCACCATTGAGCCCATCGCAGAGATTGGTCGTATTGCCCGGGAGCACGGGATTCTGTTCCATACAGATGCCGTACAGGCCTTTGGGCAGGTGCCCATTCATGTGGATGAACTGAATATTGACATGCTCAGCGCCAGCGGCCATAAGCTCAACGGGCCCAAGGGAATCGGATTTTTGTATATCCGCAAGGGCGTAAAGATCCGCTCCTTTGTCCATGGCGGCGCCCAGGAGCGGAAGCGCCGGGCAGGTACGGAGAACGTGCCGGGGATTGTGGGGCTTGGCAGGGCAGCGGAGCTGGCAGCCAGCACCATGGAGGAGCGCACCGCCAGGGAGCGGGAGCTTCGGGATTACCTTCTGGACCGTGTTCTTCGGGAGGTTCCCTTTACCAGGGTGAATGGCTCCAGGGCCAACCGGCTTCCCAACAATGCCAATTTCTGCTTCCAGTTCATTGAGGGGGAATCGCTCCTGATTATGCTGGATATGAAGGGCATCTGCGGCTCCTCAGGCTCTGCCTGCACCTCGGGTTCCCTGGATCCCTCCCATGTGCTTCTGGCCATCGGGCTGCCCCATGAGATTGCGCATGGCTCCCTGCGGCTGACCCTGGGGGCAGATACCACCAAAGAGGAGATCGACGAGACCATTGAGGCGGTTAAGGAGATTGTGGCACAGCTTCGGGAGATGTCGCCCCTGTATGAGGATTATGTGAAGAAGCATAACTAATAGAATCTACACCAAGTAACCGCACCCTTCACATAGGAAAAACGAATGGAAAAAGAATCAGAGATAGAAAAGAGGAAAAGAGCTATGTACAGTGAGAAAGTAATGGATCATTTTAAGAATCCGAGGAATATGGGAGAGATTGAAAATGCCAGCGGCGTAGGTACTGTGGGCAATGCAAAGTGCGGCGATATCATGCGGATTTTCCTGGATATTGACGACAATGGCATTATCCGCGACTGCAAGTTCAAGACCTTTGGCTGCGGCGCTGCGGTGGCTACCAGCAGCATGGCTACGGAGCTGGTGATGGGCAAGACCATAAAGGAGGCCCTGGAGGTGACCAACAAGGCGGTGATGGAGGCTTTGGACGGCCTTCCGCCGGTGAAAGTCCACTGCTCCCTTCTGGCGGAGGAGGCAATCCACGCGGCCCTGTGGGATTATGCGGAGAAGAACGGGATCCAGATTGAGGGGCTGGAGAAGCCCAAGAATGACATCAGTGAGGAAGAAGAGGAAGAGGACTATTAAGAAGAGGATTGGGTGGCAATCCGGGAAGTGGGGAGAGCGTGGCAAAGGAAAGAGTCGTGGTGGGTATGTCAGGAGGCGTGGATTCCTCCGTGGCGGCATATCTTCTGAAGGAACAGGGCTATGAGGTGATTGGCGTTACCATGCAGATCTGGCAGGAGGAAGGAGACCGGGAGAACGGCGGATGCTTCGATCACCGGCCGAACGAGGAGCATGGCGGATGCTGCGGTCACCGGCCAAACGAGGAGGACGGCGGATGCTGCGGCCTTACAGCCGTAGAGGATGCCAGGCGGGTAGCGGCATCTCTTGGGATCCCCCATTACGTGATGAATTTCCGGGCGGAATTTAAAGCCCGGGTGATGGACTATTTTGTGGAGGAATACCTGAAAGGCTGCACTCCAAATCCCTGTATTGCCTGCAACCGCTATGTAAAATGGGAATCTCTCCTTGCCCGCAGCCAGAGGATCGGGGCAGACTATATTGCCACCGGCCATTATGCCAGGATTGTCCGGCTTGAGAACGGCAGGTATGCCCTGAAAAAATCAGCCACAGCGGCCAAGGACCAGACCTATGCCCTCTACAGCCTGACCCAGCATCAGCTGGCCCACACATTGATGCCGGTGGGGGAGTATACCAAGGAGCAGATCCGTGAGATTGCAGCTCAGCTTGGCCTTCGGACAGCCGGGAAGCCGGACAGCCAGGAGATCTGTTTTATTCCGGACCATGACTATGCGGCCTTCATTGACCGCCAGGCAGAGGGGCGGGTGCCGCCCCCAGGCAATTTTATTACATTGGAGGGCAGGGTCTTAGGGCAGCACAAGGGGATTACCCATTACACGGTGGGACAGCGGAAGGGATTGAACCTTGCTCTGGGCCGCCCTGTTTTTGTGACAGAGCTTCGGCCGGCGACCAATGAGGTGGTGATCGGGGAGGCGGAGGATGTATTTTCCGACTGCCTGATGGCCGGGCAGTTCAATTGCATGGCAGTGGAGCAGCTTCCGGAGGAAATGGAGGTAACGGCCAAGATCCGTTATGGACATGCCGGTGCGCCCTGCAGGGTGTACCGGGTGGATGGGGATACAATCCTGTGCCGGTTTTTGGAGCCGGTGCGGGCAGTTACTCCGGGCCAGGCAGTGGTGCTTTATCAGGGGGACGTGGTTGTGGGCGGAGGGACAATTCAGAGAAAATAGCACAATGCAAAAGGGGGAGAGTACAGATGGATGAACGGATTTACAGAGAATATGTGGCGATTTTAAAGGAGGAGCTTGTCCCGGCGATGGGATGTACGGAGCCTATTGCCATTGCATACGCCTCAGCCCTGGCCAGGCAGACACTGGGGTGTGTGCCGGAGGCAGTGACTGTGCGGGCCAGCGCAAATATCATTAAAAATGTTAAGAGCGTGGTGGTGCCCAACACCGGCGGCATGCGGGGCATGGCCGTGGCTGCGGCTGCGGGGATCCTGTCCGGGGCGGCAGAGCAGAAGCTGCAGGTACTCTCAGAGCTGACACCGGAACAGATAAGCGGGATCGGCGCCTTCCTGGACCAGGTGGAATGCAGGGCAGAGCCCTCGAAGCGGGATTATGTGTTTGATATCCAGGTTCTGCTGGAGGGGGAGGGCCACCGGGCCTTTGTGGAGCTGGCCGGCCACCATACCAACGTAATCCGGGTAGAGCGGGATCAGGAGGTATTGGTGCATCAGGATTACCAGGAGGAAGGGAACCGATACCAGACGAACCGGAGCCTCCTGTCAGTGAAGCAGATTGTGGAATTTGCGGACTGCGTGAAGGCGGAGGATGTAAAGGAGCTGCTGGAGCAGCAGATTTCCTGCAACTGCGCCATTGCCAGGGAAGGGCTTTCCGGCGACTGGGGGGCCAACATCGGCAGCATCCTCCTGCGCTCCTATGGCAACAGCGTCCACAACCGGGCCAAGGCCTATGCGGCGGCAGGCTCTGACGGGCGGATGAATGGCTGCGAGCTGCCGGTGGTGATTAATTCCGGCAGCGGCAACCAGGGGCTGACTGCATCGCTGCCTGTGATTGTCTACGCAGAGGAGCTGGGGGTTTCCAGAGAGCAGCTGTACCGGGCCCTGGTAGTGTCCAATCTGGTAACCATCCACCTGAAGACCGGCATTGGCCCCCTGTCCGCCTACTGCGGGGCCACCAGTGCAGGCTGCGGCGCAGGGGCAGGGGTCACCTACCTCTATGGGGGCGGCTGCCGGGAGATTTCCCACACCATTGTCAATGCGGTGGCCATCAATTCCGGCATGATCTGCGACGGCGCCAAGGCCAGCTGTGCAGCCAAGATTGCTTCCGCAGTGGAAGCAGGGCTTCTGGGCATGCAGATGCAGATGCACGACAGTGAATTCCGGGGCGGGGACGGCATTGTGGATAAGGGAGTGGAGAATACCATCCGCAATATAGGCCAGCTGGCCCGGGAGGGGATGCGGGAAACGGACCGTACCATCATCCAGATTATGACGGAGAAGGCCTGCCAGTGAGGAGCTTAAAAGGGAAATTTTCAGCAGAAGAGATCACAGATTATGTGCCAAGACTGTCCCTGGAGGAGGTCAGGCTGCTGGAGGAGGGCCTGTAAGGGCCCTCCGGGCCATCAGCCCAGAGGAAGAAATTCAGGCTTCCGCTCCCGGAATACCGTATAATGGGTAAAGCCGGCTTCCCGGAGGATATCGGCAGCCTGACGGAATTCGTAGCCCACCCAGGCAGGTGCATGGGCATCTGCCCCCAGGGTGATAATCTCACCCCCAAGCTGGCGGTAGCGGCGGACCACCTCACAGCAGGGATTGGGCTGCCCAAGGCCGGCCTTAAAGCCCCCGGTATTGAGCTCAATGCCCTTTCCCCGGGCAATCAGCTCTGTGAGGATGGCATCCATGATATCTTTGTACCTTGCGTAGGAATAGTATTTGTTTTTGTTGGGCCCATAGCGCACCACATAATCCAGATGGCCATAGACATCAAAGTCATCGCAGGAGCGGATATTTTCCAGGATCGAGGAAAAGTACTCCCTGTAGGCCTCCGCCTCTGTTTTCTGTTCAAAATAGGCGGGATAGTAGGGGTCGAAACCGTGCACCACATGGGAGGAGCCGATGACAAAGTCAAAATCATGCTCCAAAAGGAGCGCGTGGTACGCATCCCGAAGCTGGGGCTGCAGGCCCAGCTCAATGCCGCAGCGGATCTCAAGGCGGCCCTGCCAGGCATCGGCCAGCTGTGTCAGGTGGACGGCCCGGGGAGCGATGTCTAAGGAGAAATAATCCGGGTCATCGGGATAATCCAGATCCAGATGGTCGGTAAAGCAGATGCCGGGCAGGCCTCTGGCAGCAGCGGCGGCAGCCATATCCTCCGGCGCTGCTTCGCTGTCCCCGGAATAGCAGCAGTGCATATGTGAATCCCAAAGCATAGTAATAACCTCTTTCTTTTTTTATGGAGTCTTAAAATCTACTATAGCGGAAACAGGCGGATTTGTCAAAAAGAAGGGGAACCAAAAGGGCTTGTTGTGGAAAACGGAGGAAACGGGCCGGGGAGACCGTCAAATAGTGAAAAAATTAACAAAGTTGAAAATGCCTATTGAATTTTTTGGATTTTTTAGGTAAAATAAAGACAACTTGGGCATACTTCATAAGGAGTACCCGGATCATAAAAGAATCTTAGGAGGAATGAAACATGGCAGTAAGAGTAGCAATTAATGGTTTTGGCCGTATCGGCCGTCTGGCGTTCA
>CAJUQB010000141.1 GCA_910588285.1 uncultured Lachnospiraceae bacterium | reverse complement strand
TCCGCATTGCACACGCTGTTAAGTTTGTATTTTTGTGCCAGTAGTACCATTATGCCCTCTGGGCAGTGGTTTACTGGCTTTTTTATGTAAAAGGGATGACTTTCCCTTTAAGAGCGGAAATGACTATGGTTCATGGAAATCCATGGACGCCAGGGATTTGGCAGATGGTCATTTCCGCTTTTTTTATTTTCTGCCCAAATGCCCGTAACGGCTTTGAGGATAAAACATTTTAGAAAGGCAGGTACAAAGAATGAGCATGAGAAACAAAAAGGCCGGCAGGAGCTGGCAGAAACAGGCGGCAGGATACCCGTTCAGGGATACCGCTGTCCAGAAAGCCAATGACCAGTACTGGAAGAACTGTACCACGATCCGTACAGTGAACTTCACGCACAGGGCCAGAAGGGGGGCGTGACCATGCCCGATACGAACATGGAGAGGGAAAGGCACAGCCCGCTGGTGCTGGTGGATACGGAAGACCTTACCAGGGAAAAATGGCTGGACTGGCGGCGCCGCGGGATCGGCGGCAGTGACGTCTCTGCCATCATCGGGATCTCCCCTTTCCGCACCGCACGGGATATCTATTATGACAAAGTGGGTATTGCGGCGGTGGAGGAAAATGAAGGCAACTGGGTGGCTATGGAAATGGGCCATCTCCTGGAAGACCTTGTGGCAAAGATATTTGAAAGAAAGACAGGGCTTAAAATCTATCAGGTCAAAAAGATGTTCCGGCATCCCCTTTATCCGTTCATGCTGGCAGACGTGGATTACTTCATCACCATGACGGACGGCACGAAAGCCGTCCTGGAGATCAAGACCACGAACTATAATGCAAAAGACCACTGGTGGAAGGACGGCAGGGAGACCGTGCCGGTCCATTATGAAGCCCAGGGCAGGCATTACATGGCCGTCATGGATATGGACCGGGTATTTTTCTGCTGTCTGTACGGCAACACGGAAGATGAGGTCATTATCCGGGAACTCCGCAGAGACATGGCCTATGAGGAAGAGATGATATTCCTGGAACAGGAATTCTGGAACAGCCACGTGCAGAAACAGATCCCGCCGCCTTATCTGGAGGACGGGGATGTGATCCTCGCCAGCGCCAGGCAGTATTGCGGCAGGGCGGACAAGGACGCCGGGGCCATTGTCCTGAACGGGACCATGCCGTCCACACTGATGCGTTATATGCAGCTCCAGGAGCAGAAGAAACAGTCAGATAAATATTCCAAAAAGCTGGAGGCCGACATCCAGAGGCTGAAAGCGATCCTGGCTGCGGAAATGGGTACAAGCTGTACGGCCATCTGCGATATGGACGGGAGCCGTTACACGCTGACATACAACCCGGTGCGCAAGATGATCGTTGACAAGGACAACCTGGCAAGGTTGAAACTGCAGTACCCGGAGATCTATGAGCAGTTTGTGACGGTATCGGAATTCCGGACGTTCCATGTAAAGGTCAGTGCTGTGGATGCCGCCTGAGAACAAAGAACATTATGGAAAGGACAAGGTGAAAATGAGAAGAAGAACATGGATACCAGGGTGCATAGGGGGATTTCTTTTGTTCCTCCTGATAAGGGACGCGTTCCAGCTGATACGCCTGGGATGCGGTCTGGCGCTGTATCCCCTGCTGGGAGCTGTCCTGGCAGTCATTACGGGCCTGCTTGTGTTATGGCTCTTATGGAGGTGAGAGAATGAGTTATACAGGTACTTATGACGGAAAGATATTCCATAACCCGTCAAATAAATTCTGCATTGTCATTGTGAAGACCGCAGATACTGCCATCCCGGAACAGGCACGGGATAAGAGAAGGTATAAAGACCACCTGATCCGTTTCACCGCTGTGGGCTATGAGATCCCCATGACGGATGCCGTGGAGCTGGAACTGGAAGGGGAATGGGTAAACGGGAAATACGGCATGCAGCTCCAGGTGGAGCAGTGGCGTGAGATCGTACCGAGGACAAAGGAAGGCGTGCTGAGCTATCTCGGTTCCGGCCTTATCAAAGGGATTGGGGCGAAAACTGCCGCTGAGATTGTGGCAAAGTTCGGCACAAATACGCTGGACATACTGGAAAAGCACCCGGAACGGCTGCTGGAGGTCCGGGGGATAACAGAAAACAAACTGGAGGATATCCGGACTTCTTTTGCGGAGAGCCGGATGCTGCGGGATATCATGACGCTCCTTGCGCCCTTTAAGCTGACGCCGAAGACGGCGCTGAAGATCTACCAGCATTTCGGGCCGGCCTGTCTGGATATTTTGAAAAAAAGCCCATTCGAGCTGTGCCAGATACCGGGCTTCGGGTTCCGCAGGGTGGATGCCATTGTAAGGAAAACCGATAACCGCCCCCGTGACCCCATGCGGATCAGGGGCGCGCTCCACTGCACACTGGACGAGGCAAAGGGAAAGCAGGGGCATCTGTTTCTGGGAAGGGAAGAACTGTGCAAGGCAGCTTTTAAGATGCTGAATGAAAAGATCCCGCTTCCGGAAATGCGTGTGCGCCAGGAGGAAGTGGGCAGGGAACTGGACGCTATGATCCTGGGCGGCTCCGTGGTCTCCATGAGGGACAGCATCTACCACCCGAATGCATTCGCGCAGGAGGATGAGACTGCCAGCCGGATCGCAAGGCTTCTGGCGGAGGAAAGGCCGCAGGCAAGAGACATTACCGCCATCATTGAGGCGGTCCGGGCAGAACAGGGCCTCCGTACTTCCGGGAAACAGGAATCAGCAGTCCGGACGGCATTTCTTTATAACCTGTCCATCATCACCGGTTCGCCGGGTACGGGCAAGACGACCGTTCTGAAGATCATCCTGGAGGTTTACCGCAGGATGCATCCCGACAGGAAGATCGTCCTTATGGCGCCTACGGGCCGGGCAAGCCGCAGGATGGCGGAGAGTACCGGATTTGACGGGGCATGCACCCTTCACAGCGGCCTTGGGCTTGTCAGTGAAGAGGATGAGGGCAGCCGCGGCAGAAAAAAGGACAGCCTGGACGCGGATCTGGTCATTGTGGACGAGTTCTCCATGGTGGATATGTGGCTTGCAGGCAAGTTCTTTCCCGCGTTGAAGGAAGGGGCGAAGACCGTCCTGGTCGGTGACCCGGACCAGCTGCCCAGCGTAGGCGCAGGGAATGTGTTCAAGGAACTGATCCAGTGCGGCCTTGTGCCGGTCACAGTGCTGGACGAGGTATTCCGCCAGGCAAAGGACAGCCTGATCGCCCATAACGCGCGGTTCATCCATGACGGCAGTACCAAGCTGTATTATGGGGATGACTTCCAGTTCCTGCCCTGTGACAGCCAGGCAGACGCAGCAGCGGCCATCATTGAGAAGTATTGCCAGGAGATCAAGAGCAACGGGATCGAGCATGTGCAGATCCTCTCACCATTCCGGACAGAAGGGGCGGCATCCTCGGACCATCTGAACGCCGCCATCCGGGAGATCGTGAATCCGTTCCAGTCCACGGAGGATGAGATCCGTGTGGGTTCAAAGACATTCCGTGTGGGAGACCGCATCATGCAGACCAAGAACACGGATAAGGTATCCAACGGCGATCTGGGATTTATCCGCTATGTGGAGGATACGCCGGAGGGGAAACGGATCGGCCTGGACTTTGGGGAGGACCGCAGCCTGGAATACAGCATGGAGGACTTGGTGAACCTGGACCTTGCCTATGCGACCACCATCCATAAGGCCATGGGTTCCGAGTACGATATCGTGCTGATGCCGGTACTGAAGGCCCATTATATCATGCTCTACCGGAACCTCCTGTATACCGGGATCACCCGCGCAAAGAAGAGGGTGGTGCTGGCGGGAGAAAAGAGCGTGCTGTTCATGGCCATCCACAAGAATGAGATCAGCAGGAGGAATACCCTTCTGGGAGAGCGCATCTGCCTGTATTACAAGGCTTATGCAAGGAGCGCCGGGATCGCGGTGCCGGGGTTCCTGGAAGAAAAACTGAAGGCAGCAGGTTAAAAATGGGATGCAGGTGCAGAAAATGCACGGGGTATCCCTTATTTATTTAAAGAAAGGAGTTTTAAGATGAACAAGAATGAACAGACAGCAACCATGTACGAGAATATCCCTGCGGTGGCAGAGCTGAACAAGGTGCCGGGCTTTAATCCCCTGAAACTGCTCCGCCGTATCATCTCCCCGGAAAACGGGGAGGAAATGATGCAGCTGGATCTCCGTTATAAAAAGTTATGGTTCCGGCTTGCGAACCCCAAAGGCCGCATCCGCCTGAACGCCCTGCGCATCACGGAGCAGATGGCGATCTATGAGGCACAGGTTTTTTTGGAGCGCACCGATGAAAACCCCATTGGCAGCTTTACTTCCAGCTGCACAAAGGAAGAGGCGCCGGGAGGGCAGTATATCCAGGCGGCACAGTATGCGGCTATGGATGAGGCGTTGTCCGATGCAGGCTTTGGCATCCAGTTCGCCGATGTGGGCATGGACGCAAAAGGGAGCCGTTACGGGAGCAGGATTCCTTTCAATGGAACCTCCCAGAGGAAGGAAACAACTGCCTTGACTGGCACAGCTGCGGTTTCCGCAGAAAGGAAACAGCCGGATACGGCGCCAGCCAGAAGTACGGTCACAGCGTTCCCGGCGGCAGCGGAAAAGAAAGAGATACCGCAGCAGGAAAAACCGGCACAGACCTCCGGGCTGCCCATTCAGGGCGCAAAGGCGGCTGTAAATGCCGGGGCTGGGGGAAACAATCCGGCGCCGCACACAGAAGCAGAGGCAAAAACTCCGCTTGAAGCAATGGCGGGGAATGGAAATGCTGCGGCAAGCCCTCCGGCTGGTTCCCAGGGCGGTTCAGAATGCCTTCCGGCAGGTCCGGGAAAAAGTTTCGGAACGCTCCCGGTGCAATCCGGCGCCGCACAGGAACCGTCAGGACAGCCCTCTGCAGGAGCAGTGCAGACCGTGGAAGCAAGTGGAGAGAATAAAACGGAACCATCAGCCAGGATTCAGGAGCCGGCTGAAAACAGCAGCCTGCCGGTGGGACCGCAGACAACAAAGGTTCAGGGAACGGCACAGCCTGCCGGGACCGGGGAACAGCCTGTAAGGGCAGGGGAACCAGAATCCCTTCCGGTACAGAAAAATGCAGAAATGCCTGCGGCGGGAGAAACGGGAAATAGCCTCCCTGTTTCCGAAAGGAAGGATATGGAGGGAGATACCGGGAAAGCAGTCCAGGACATGATGGCGCTGCTTAGCGGACAGAATGTTCCCACAGAGGCCGCCGCATCTGCCGGTGGAAATACGGCAAGTGCGGAAAATGCGGAAGGCAGAGGTCCGGCGCCGGAAGTCCTGGGCCTGCCTGTATCCGGGGAAACGGTACAGGAAAAAGCAGATGCCAGGTATACGCCGGATATGCCCGTGGAAGAGATCGTCAAGCTGATGACCTTTGAGGAAGCCGGAAAGGTAGTAGTGGATACCGGCGTCTGCAAGGGGCAGACCATAGCGGAAGTGGCAGAACGGCGGCCTCCCAGCCTGAAATTCTATCTGTACGGCGGCTACCGGGGGGATAACAATATCCTCCGCGCGGCGGCCCAGATCATGCTGGATTCCCTGGCTGCTAAAAAAGCCGGATAAACGCAGGCAATGGAGCGCACAAAAGGAGACAGCAAGGAAGGAGGGTGCAGGCGATGGGCTCGTTTTCACAGGATTTCCCGTTCGGGATCATGGATGTGGTGGAGCTGCTGCATTTGCATATCCGGCGCAGGCAGGCGGACAGCGCCTATACGGACTGCCCGTTCTGCGGCGACCGGAGAGGGAAGATGAATGTCAATTTTATCAAGAACGTGTGGCGGTGCAACTACTGCGGCGAACACGGCGGGATGCTGAACCTGTATGCAAGGGTCAACAATACCACCAATTCCGAAGCCTACCGGGAGATCTGTGACGCGCTTCAGGCGGGGGATACTTCCTGGGGATACGGGCAGGCAGAGAACATAAATCCCGGCGCAGGGGTTCCGTCAGGGAACCTTTGCGCCGGCAGCCAAAAGGAAACCGGGATTTCCCAGGCGGAGCGTGCCGGCCCCCAGGAGATACACCAGACCTATTCCCTGCTGCTGGAAATGCTGTCCCTGACTTCCGCACACCGGGCGCACCTGCGCTCGGAGAAGCGGGGGCTTTCGGATGAACAGATCGACAGCCTGGGGTTTAAGAGCACCCCGCCCTATTTTCTGTGCCGCTCCCTGACAGAGAGGCTGATGAAGCAGGGATGTAAAGTGGAGGGGGTTCCGGGGTTCTATCTCCATGAGGGCGGATACTGGACTGCAAAGTTTGGCAGCCGCACGGCGGGCATCCTGATACCGGCCATCGGCATTGACGGGCTGATCCGGGGGATGCAGATCCTCCTGGATGCTCCCTTTAAGGATAAGGATGACCCGCCGGAGAAAGCCGGGACCAAATATATCTGGCTTTCCTCCTCCACGAAAAATATGGGAGTCACTTCCGGGAGCCCGGTGCATTTCATAGGGAATCCCTTTGCCCGGACCATCTATGTCACGGAGGGGATACTGAAAGCGGACATTGCCCATGTACTGCTGAACCGTTCTTTTGTGGCGGTGGCAGGGGCAAACAATGTAGCGCAGCTTGGGCCTCTGTTCGGGCTTTTGGCGCAGAACGGTACGGAATTGATCATCGAGGCCCACGACATGGACAAGTACAGCAATGAGATGATCGCGAAAGGAAGTTCCAAGATATACCTGCTGGCGAGGCAGCAGGGAATGGAGTGCCGGCGGCTGACCTGGAATCCCAATTACAAGGGGATCGATGACTGGCAGCTTGCACTCCGGAAAGAAAAACAGCAGAAAGAAGGTGGGGATCAGAATTTACAGAAAGGCCAGGCGGTTTTCTGCCAGAAAGGAAAGGGATTGTCAGATGAACTTCTGAATTTCCCAC
Organism: uncultured Lachnospiraceae bacterium; assembly: GCA_910588285.1. Classification (GTDB taxonomy): domain Bacteria; phylum Bacillota; class Clostridia; order Lachnospirales; family Lachnospiraceae; genus 14-2. The sequence continues at coordinate 2,863 of CAJUQB010000141.1, read as the reverse complement.
ACCGCAGATGGAGGTTCCGCATTTACCAGCTTTCCTTTGACGCAGACCGGGAGACCATCCCTTTTGCTTTTAAGGGGATTCAGGATCTGCACAGGGCAGGATATGAACAGCCCCCGGCTTCAGATTACCGGCTGGTATGCGATTCGGAGCTTGCCTGTCCGGAACAGTGGAAAGATACGGAAATATTGGAACAGATTTCGGCACACTATAAAAAGCAGGTGCCGGAAGGATACAAAGGACGCCCCCTTGCATCTTCGGATGTGGTGGAGCTGGACGATGGAACAGGCCGCCGCTATTTTTACATAGACGGCAGCACATTTGAACCTGTACGCTTTTCTCCTTTTCTTGCGAAAAAATGAGGGGATGAGGGGCGGACGGCAGCTATGGCATGGAATGGGTTTTCCCCGCTCCATGCCGTTTTTGATGAAAGGAGATCAGATATGAACAGTGCATTTGAAGATATGAACATGGAAGTGTGTATGGAAGAAAACCCTTTTGAGGACGGGGGATTGCCGGCGGGCAATTCCGGAAAGGAAGATAGCGGATTCTCCGATGGATTTACCGACAGCGGGGATCTGGCCGGAGAGGTGCCCTTTGACACCGACAGGCAGGAACCGGCTGCGCTTTCCCTTCCGGCCCAGGAGGAAGCTGATCCGGATGCAGCATATGAGGACGGGGAAGAAGAATCCGGTCCGGGAAACAATGAAACAGAGGATACCGAGGATGTGGAGGGTGAAACAAAAGCCTCTGGTGCGGAAAAAGAATCGGAGGATAAAAAGCGTGCGGAGCATGAGGCGGCAGAGGCCAGACGCAAAGCGGAATGGGAGGCCAGACAGCAGGCAAAGAAGGACGCACAAAAGGCACAGATGGAGCGGATCATGACCATGAGTGAGGCGGAACTGATGTCAGAGTCCATGAAAAGAGTGGAAACTGATACAGAAAAGCTGACACGCCGCAACATGAAGGAATGTGTTTCTGAATATATCCAGACAGCATGCCTGGAGGATGCGGCATTTGCGAGACAGGTCATGCTTCCCCAGAAGAACATGATCCGCTGTTTTCAGTATATCAACCGGAAAGCATATGAATATGTCCAGGACGAGATGAAGGCGGCCGGGATACAGCCGGGCCGGGATACGCCCTGTTATTCCAGCGATATTCCTGATGACCTCTGTTACCACTGGGCAGAAGAATATTTCCGGACCATGGACGTGAAAGAGGACAAAGAGGATGAGGAGAAATTTGTCGCCAAACCTTATATGGGGAGGACAACGGCCGGTTCAAAAGGAAAGAAAACCAGTGCAAAGAAATCTCCCGCCAAAAAGCCTGCGGAAAAGAAACCAGAAAAAAAGGAGCCTGCTGAGAGCGGGCAGATGTCCTTTATGGAGCAGCTCTCCCTGGAAAGCATGCTGACGCCGGAAAAGAAGGCCGGATGAATATATAGGAGGTGTAGAGGATGATAGCATATAAAGGTTTTGCGCCCGGCCTTATCTGCCGGGGGTATCAGTTTATGATGGGGCTTAATAAGACGGAAAAAGCAAACTGCGGCCAGAATGGTTTCCACTGTGCGGAGAACCCCCTTGACTGTCTGAATTATTATTCCAACATGGACCAGGCTGAATACTACATTGTAAATGCCGGGGGAGACATGGACGAGGATGGGAATGATACGAAGATCTCCTGCACAGAACTGACGATACTGAAAAAGCTGACAAAGGAGGATTTCTTTCTCCATGCCCTTGCTTTCATTGCCGACCATCCGTTGCGGGAATGGAGCCGCCATGTGATAAAGGATAAGGCGAAGGCTGTTTTGGGCTATGCCGTGGTGAGGGGGATCGACCCGGTAGCCAGCGGCACAAAGGGCGATATCCTTGCCTTTGCAAAAGAAAACCCGGTAAATGGACATATTATCCAGATCGCGCTGGCGCAGGTGGATGGAATAAAGGTTCTTCCTGATACCTGGTATGGAGCAGATCTGACAGAAAGGAGGGTGGCCCTGCTATGAAAAAAAAGGAACTGCTGAAATTAAGGAGCATCAATGCTACTTCTAAAATGATGCAGATGGCAGATGCAGATGTGCCGCAGCGCACTGTTTATAAAAGCTGGAATGGCGAGCGTGTTTACTTATCTTACCAATGCAGCCTGTATATGCGCTGCCAGATCATACACGGCTTTTTAAAAGCGGCATTTTTCCTTCCGGATCATATGCGGACGGGAGGGAGAAAACCTGCTTATGAATTATATATTGATAAGGAAAAGGGGGAATTTATCACCTATGACCGCATCAAACAGAGATGGCTGACGGCAAAGCTGGATATGCTTCCATGGCCGGAGTATTTCTACGCTTCAAGAAATAAGTGGATCAGTCCACAGGGGCATGACCTGATAAAAAAATATCTTGGCGGAAAGCATGGAGGCTATCAGGGGCTGTTTGAATATCAGTTAAAGATCCGTGCAGAAGAACTAAAGCAACGCCATAAGAGAGAGACCGCCCCCTGGGACCTGGACCTGGAACAGACACCGGAGCTGCCTAAAGACTGGCATCGCTGGGTTGATAAAGTGGGCATTACAGAAAATTATATCTTTTACCAGTACAGCAGGAAAGGGGCAAAGACCGGATATTGTACGTTCTGTGGAAAAGAAGTGGCAGTCAGGGAACCCCGTCATAACAAGATGGGGCGCTGTCTGCGCTGCCGCCATGAGGTCACCTTCAAATCCATCGGCAAAGCCGGCACGGTTGTGACGGAGGATGCCAGGATGTACCTGATGCAGCGGTGCGAGGACGGCTTTATCCTTCGGGAATTCAAAGGATACCGCAGATACCGGAAAGGGGATTATAAAAATCCGGAAGTCAGCAGCTGGG
>CAJUQB010000140.1 GCA_910588285.1 uncultured Lachnospiraceae bacterium | reverse complement strand
GTTCTCACGGAATGCGCAGCTAGTGCGCATTCCTGACCCGTGAAAAGTAACGCCCATTCTCTTCTCTATGCTCCATAGCCGTCCGGATTGCCGCTCTGCCAGCGCCAGGAATCCTCGCACATCCGGGAAATGCCATATTCCGCCTCCCATCCCAGCTCTGCCTTTGCCTTGGAAGCATCTGCGTAACAGGTGGCAATATCTCCGGGGCGGCGGGGCTTGATCGCATAGGGCAGGGTCTTGCCGCAGGCCTTCTCAAAGGCATGAAGCACATCCAGCACGCTGTAGCCAATGCCGGTTCCCAGATTATAAATGCTGACGCCGGAATTATCTGCAATCTTCTTCAGCGCCTTCACATGGCCTCTGGCCAGATCCACCACATGGATGTAATCCCGAACACCAGTGCCGTCCGGCGTATCGTAATCATCGCCGAACACCCCCAGGCACTCCAGCTTGCCCACTGCCACCTGGGCAATATAGGGCAGAAGATTGTTGGGAATCCCCTTGGGATCCTCCCCAATCAGCCCGCTCTCATGGGCTCCAATGGGGTTGAAATACCGCAGCAGAACCACATTCCACTCCGGGTCCGCCGTATGGAAATCTGTCAGAATCTGCTCCAGCATGGACTTGGTCTGTCCATAGGGATTGGTGGGATTCCCCTTGGGGCATTCCTCCGTAATGGGAATAAATGCCGGGTCTCCGTACACGGTTGCAGAAGAGCTGAAAATGATATTCTTCACCCCTGCACTGCGCATCACATCACAGAGGATCAGGGTCCCGGTAATATTGTTATGGTAATATTCCAGAGGCTTCGCCACAGATTCCCCCACAGCCTTCAGGCCTGCGAAATGAATGACAGAGTCAATGCTTTCCTTCTCAAATGCCTGTGCCAGGCCCTCTCTGTCCAGAATATCCACCTGATAAAAGGGAACCTTCTTCCCGGTAATCTGCGCAACACGCTCCAAGGACTTCTCGCTGGAATTGCACAGATTGTCAACTACCACCACATCGTAGCCTGCATGGATCAGCTCAATACAAGTATGGCTTCCGATATAGCCGGCTCCTCCTGTTACTAAAATCGCCATAGGTTTCTCCTCCTTTACAAAAGACCCGAAATCACTTCCGGGTCTTGCTCACACGAATCCATTCTTCCCTATACGCGGGACAGATATTCACCTGTTCTGGTATCGATCTTAATGACGTCCTCCTGCTCCACAAACAGAGGCACATATACGGTAGCTCCGGTCTCAACCACAGCCGGCTTGGTAGCGCCTGTTGCAGTATCGCCCTTGAAGCCCGGCTCTGTGTCTGTGATCTTCAGCTCCACAAACAGGGGCGGCTCCACTGCAAAAACACTGCCATTGTGGGAGCACATCTTCACCATCTCATTCTCCTTCACAAACTTCAGGGCATCGCCGATGGACTCTGCATCCAGAGCGATCTGCTCATAGGTCTCAACGTCCATAAAATGGAACAGATCCCCATCCGAGTACAGATACTGCATGTCCGCCCTGTCAATCCGGGCCTGGGGACACTTCTCCGTAGGACGGAAGGTCTTCTCAACCACACCGCCGTTCTTAATATTCTTCAACTTGGTTCTCACAAAAGCCGCGCCCTTGCCCGGCTTCACATGCTGGAACTCAATGATCTGGTATATATTATTATCCAATTCAATTGTTATTCCATTCCTGAAATCACCTGCTGAAATCATGTTTTCCTCCTTTTCCGTCCGTTTCCTTGGACCATGGAATACACCCAGGGATGTATCCTCTTTCAATATCAGGGTGCCTCCGCTCCCTGTGCTTTTTCTATTTTATACTAAAATACCATATATTTCAACCTTTTTTTAGCGTCTGCGGCTCATAAACCGCTGCGCCCCTCAATCTCCGTAAACATGTTGATCCGATCCTGATGCCGGCCGCCCTCAAATTCCGCTTCCAGGTATGCCCTCACAATATCCCTGGCCAGCTCCGGCCCCACAATCCTCGCGCCAAAGGCCAGCACATTGGCATTGTTGTGCTGCTTGATCAGTCTGGCGGTGGTGGCATCCGAGCAGACGCCGCAGCGCACGCCCCTTACCTTGTTGGCAGCAATGGAGATTCCTACCCCGGTGCCGCAGATCAGGATCCCACAGTCCGCCTCCCCTGCGGCCACTGCGCGCCCCACCTTCTCACCGAATTCCGGATAGTTGCACCTGTCGCTGGTATCCGTGCCAAAATTGACCACCTCATGGCCCAGTCCCTTCACATACTCCATAATCTCCATTTTCAGCCCTGTGGCTGCATGGTCGTTTCCCATTGCGATTCTCATTTCTGATTCTCCCCTTATTTTGTTGTTATTTACTCTCTGTATTTTTTCAGCATTTATTCCTATTAATAATTCTTGTTGTTAATTCCTGATTTATTTTTTGCCGTTCTTTTTCAGATATCTTCTGTAAAAAAACAGTACAATCCACTCCAGGCGGCGCTTCAGCACAATCTGAATCTCCTCCTTAGGGTGGATGGGCTTCACCAGGATCGTGCGCAGCCCTGCCCGGTTGGCCCCGTATACATCCGTAAAAATCTGATCCCCGATAAATACCGTGGTGTCCGCATCTGTGCCCATGAGCTCCATGGCCTTCTGATAGTTGGCAACCGACGGCTTATGGGCATTAAAAATATACTGCACCCTGACAGCATCATTGAACATTTTTACCCGCGGTTCCTTGTTGTTAGACAGCAGGCAGCATGCAAAGCCGATCCCCTTCAGCCGCTCAAACAGACGGACAGCCTGCTCATCCGCAGGGGCCCCGTGGGGAACCAGGGTATTGTCAATGTCAAAAATCAATCCCCGGTATCCCTGCCCGTACAGCTCCTCGTAGGGCACGAGATAGGAAGACTCCAGATATTGTCCCGGATAAAATCTCTGTAACATATATACTCCTCATTTTCCCGGCATCTGCCTTACCCTTTTCACCAGATCCCCGGCATCTGCCTTACCCTCTTCACCAGATCCCCGGCATCTGCCTTACTCACTTCACCAGACGGGAAATCTCCTTAAACACCTCGCTGCCTGCCTTTCTGGTCAGCTCGAAAAGAATCGCCTCGCTGGTGGTCAAAAGCACTCCCTCCTGCTGGGCCCTTCGCAGGGCAGTCTCCTTGTCGGCTTCCTTCCTGGAAGCAATGCAGTCCGTCACCAGGACCGGCTGGTAGCCGGCTTCCTTCAAATCGATACAGGTCTGCAGCACGCACACATGGGCCTCAATGCCGCAGACAATCACTGCCGTGGGCCCGGCGTCCTCTGCTCTGCCTCCCAATGCAGCCTTCACCTCCTCTGCCTCATAGGCGCTGAAGGTCAGCTTGTCCACATACTCCTCTGTTCCGGCTGCCTGAAAGATCTCCGGCAGGTTCAGCCCCAGCCCCCTGGTATACTGGCCGGTGATTGTGATGGGCACACCCAGAAGCCGCAGGCCCTTTATAAGCTTCACCGAATTCTCCATCAGCCCTTCCTTCCCCGCCATAGCCGGCACAAGCTTCTCCTGGTAATCCACCACTAGGCAGGCAGCCTTATCCACTGTTATCCGCATATCATTCTCCCTTCCTTCCGCAATGGCCCCCACAGCACACAGGTAATCCATTGTCATAATATAAATATGCAGTCTCCATGCCCTGCATGGATTCTGCTATCATAAACAGGAAAGGCTCTGCCAATGACAAAGCCCCTCCCTGTATATGTAAAACTATTTATCCAAAATCTTCTTCAATTCGTTCATAAAAGTGTTGACGTCCTTGAACTCCCGGTATACGGAAGCAAACCGTACATAAGCCACTGCCTCCAGCTCCTTCAGCTTATCCATAACGATCTCGCCGATGACAGAGCTTGGAATCTCCTTCTCCTCCCGGTTGAAGATCTCTGTCTCCACCGCATCCACCAGATCATCAATCTGGTCGGCAGAAACCGGACGCTTATGGCAGGCCCGCAGCACGCCGGCCTCAATCTTGGAACGGTCATACTGCTCCCTGTTATTATCCTTCTTGATAATAATCAGCGGTATCGTCTCCACCTTCTCATAGGTGGTGAAGCGCTTGCCGCATTCATCGCACAGCCTTCTACGGCGGATGGAATTATTATCATCTGCCGGTCTGGAATCAATCACCCGCGTATTATCGCTGCTGCAAAAGGGACACTTCATATGCGCTTCCTCCCATTCCTCTACAATTTTCAATTATATCTTCCACTCATAAATATGATTTGGATTTATTGACCTTTTGATCCTGGTATCATAAATATATTGGTATATTATAAATAAATTATAGAGATTTTTGCAACTCCTGTCAACATTTTTCTTCTTTAATCTCAACAAGGATAATATCCGGGCCGATTTTCACAATATCCTTCCAGGGGATCACATACTCGAATTCTCTTCCGAATATCCCCCAGAACTTTGCCGGGCCCGGGACGATCAATGCCCTGACGCAGCCGGTACATTCGTCGATGTCCACATCCATCACAAAACCGATGCAGTGGCAGGTACAGACATTGACGACCTCCTTCTCTCGCAAATCACAGATACGCATAGAACCCCTCCTTACCGTATTCTATGCGTAACGATCCAAAGATATTACCGGCAGGCCTAGACATTAAAACGGAACAAGATCACGTCGCCGTCCTTCACCACATATTCCTTGCCTTCCATTCCGACGATTCCCTTTTCCCTGGCTGCCCCAAGACTCCCGTTGTCCAGAAGATCCTGATAGTTCACTACCTCAGCCTTGATAAAGCCGCGCTCAAAATCCGTATGGATCTTTCCGGCTGCCTGGGGTGCCTTGGTTCCCTTCTTAATGGTCCAGGCACGGCATTCGTCCTCCCCGGCAGTGAGGAAGCTGATGAGCCCCAGCAGGCTGTAGCTGGCCTTCACCAGCTTATCCAGGCCGGATTCCGCAAGACCAAGCTCCTCCAGGAACATGGCCTTCTCGTCCTCCTCCAGCTCCGCAATCTCCTGCTCGATCTGGGCACAGATTACGAACACCTCGCTTCCCTCCTCCTGTGCAATGGCACGGACTGAGGCCACATGCTCATTGGAGGCTCCGTCATCCGCCAGATGGTCCTCCGTCACATTGGCCGCATAGATGGTCTTCTTGGCTGTCAGGAGGTTGTAGGAGGCAAACCAGGCTTCCATATCCTCATCCTCAGGCACCTGGAAATTCCGGGCCATCCTGCCATTTTCCAGATGTGCCTTCAATGCCTCCAGAAGCTCCAGCTCCTTGGCCAGCCCCTTGTCCATCCTGGCCTGCTTGCCCACCTTGGCAATGCGGCGCTCCAGAATCTCAAGATCCGAGAAAATCAGCTCCAGGTTGATGGTCTCAATATCCCTGGCCGGATCAATGCTCCCATCCACATGGACGATGTTCGCGTCCTCAAAGCAGCGCACCACATGGACAATGGCATCCACCTCCCGGATATTGGCCAGGAACTGATTGCCCAGGCCCTCGCCCTTGCTGGCGCCCTTCACCAGCCCTGCAATGTCCACAAACTCAATGACCGCCGGTGTCACCTTCTTGGTGTGGTACAGCTCCCCCAGCCTTCGGATCCGCTCGTCCGGCACCTGCACGATCCCCACGTTGGGGTCAATGGTACAGAAGGGGTAGTTGGCGGATTCTGCCCCAGCCTTGGTCAGAGAATTAAACAGGGTGCTCTTTCCCACATTTGGGAGGCCTACGATTCCTAATTTCATTTTATCTTAATCTCCTTTGAATCTCTTGATATTGTAGGATTCCTGCACCAGGAATACCTATGCCAGTATAGCATATCAAGACGCAAAAGTAAATCACAGGATTCATAAGCCTGGTAAATATTACCAACAGCAATATTCCAACGCTCCTATCCCTGCCGCTCAAGCCGCCTCTTCCTCCAGCGCCGTATTATTCTCCCGGAAGGAACGCAGCTTCTCACGGATAATATGCGGATTCTCTCCGGCCTGGATGGACAGTATGCCTTCAATGATCAGCTCCATGGCCAGCTCCTGGGCCTCGCTGCTCTTCTCTAGCTTTCGGGACAGGGGAATGCAGACCCAGTTGGCCAGAAGGGAGCCATAGAGGGTGGTGATCAGGGCCAGGGACATGCCTGCGCCGATGGCAGAGGCATCGGACCCCATGCTCCGCATCATATTGATCAGTCCGATCAGCGTCCCAAGCATTCCCCAGGCAGGGCCGTAGGAGCCCAGATCCTGCCAGAATTTTACCTGTTTCTTATTCCGCTCCACCTTGTGGATCATATCATTTTCCAGAATGTCCTTCACCAGCTCCGGCTCCGTCCCATCCACAATCAGGCTGACGCCCTTTTTCATAAATTCATCCTCAATCTGATCTCCGTACTCCTCCAGTGCCAGCAGGCCGTCCTTCCTGGCCAGATCTGCCACCTCCAGGATCTGATGGGAAATATCATCCACCGACACCTTTACCTTTTTAAAGGCAGCTCCAAATCCCCTAAGGCCGTCCAGATAATCTGCCATGGTATCTGCAGTAATCATCAGGGCGCAGAAGGAGCCGCCAAAGGTCACCAGCATGGACGGGAGGTGGATAAACTGAAGGGCACTTCCCAGACCTCCGTTGGTGGCAATGGCCGACAGAAGCAATGCAAAACATAAAATAAAACCAAGCAGAGCAGCAATATTCATAATAACCATCCTTTCTGAAAACTCTGTCTCTTTTTTACTGCTCTACTATATCCCATCTGTCCTATATTTTCTATACTACTGCCGGGCCCATTCCCCCATACTCCCAGGTAGTATTTATGGTAGTACCCGTGCTACAGCTCCTTTTTCTCCATGATTCTCACGCTGATCCGGCAGGAGATGCCTGCCGCTGCCGCTGCAATGGCAAAGCATAACAAAAGAAACATCCAGTCCCCCATTCCGGTCAGCAGGGTCAGCAGCCTCCCAACCGGCAGACCGGTTGTCTTTACAATCTGATTCATCGCCATAATGACAACCGCCAGGATTCCCATGATCACCACCAGGGCCATCCGCCCCCGCTCTGCACCATATTTCAGCTGGACCGGCAGTATCAGGGAAAGTACCGCCACAAAGACCGGAATATACATCAGCGCCTCCATAAAGTCCTCATACAGGTGTGCAGGCTGTCCCTGGGACACAACCGCCATACAGTGGATGAGGCTTCCCACAAGCCAGGCTGAAATCCCCAGGATCATGCCAAACAGATATTTTTCTCTGGCATAGGTCCTGCGGTCAATGGGCAGCGTCAGCAAAAAGCAATAGCAGTTGTCATATTCGTCATAGCTGATGGAGCTGGCTGAAAACAGCGCCATAACCAGCGTCAGGTAGCTGATCACAAGGGTAGAATCCTGCCGGGTCATCCCCAGGCACAATGCCGCAACCAGCAGCAGCACAAAAAACCGCGTCCGCTGCCGCAGCAGGCGAAAATCCTTTACCAATAATCCTCTCATTGTCCATCCCTCCGTTCTAAATATACTCACATTCCGGCAGCCGCTTCGTCAACCATCATCAGGATCACATCATCCAGATTCCCCTTTTCCAGCACCACATCCGGATAATTGTCCCGGTAATACTGCTGCTGGTCTGTCAGGCAGGTATATCCAAAGCCCTCCCTCCGGCTGCGGATCAGATACCGGGGATCCAGCCTTGCATACTGGGCAGCGTCCGCTTTCAGGATCCCATAACTTCCCAGCAGCACATCTGTGTCCTCGTGGAGCAGGATCCTGCCCTGGTGAATGAGATAAATATCGTCGCAAAGCCGTTCCAGATCCGAGGAAATATGGGAGCTTATGAGAATCGAGCGCTCCGCATCCTGTTCCATATAGTCCCGCAGCATATCCAAAAGCTCATTCCTGGCCATCACATCCAGCCCTGAGGTGGGTTCGTCCAGCACCAGCAGCTTTGCCTGATGGCTGGCTGCCGTCAGCACCTTCAGCTTTGCCTTCATCCCTGTGGAAAACTTCCCGATCCTCTGGTCTGTGGGCAGCTCAAATCTCCGGCACTGCTCCAGGAATTCACCCTCGGAAAAGGCAGCATACATCTGTTTTAAAATAGCGGCAATATCCCGAATGGACAGGTAGGTGGAAAATCCCGACTCTGCCATTGCCACACCGATCTGCTGCCGCTCCCTGGGCGTCAGCTCTGCCGGGCTCCTTCCCAGTACACAGGCCTGGCCGCCTTCTGCTGCAGTCAACCCGAGAATCAACTTGAAGGTGGTGCTTTTTCCTGCTCCATTCTTGCCCACAAAGCCTGTGATACAGCCAGGTTTTACCCTCATGGAAACATCCAGGCTGAAATGCTCATACCTCTTACACACATGGTTCAATTCAATCATAATATTCCTCCATCATCAACGCAAACAGCTGACGCACCCTGTCCGCATCCATGCCGCAGTCCCTTGCCCGTTCCAGCGCCGCCGAAAAGGCCTCTTCCACCTCTCTCTGCTGTGCCTCTGCCAGGAGCTCTGGATTGGACCTGGCCACAAAGGTCCCCTTGCCATGGACCGTCACCACATATCCTTCCTCCTCCAGGCAGTCATATGCCTTCTTCACGGTAAGGGCGCTGATCTTCAGCTGGTTGGACAAGCCGCGTACCGAGGGCAGCATGGTATCAGGCAAAAGCTCACCCCGGCTGATTTCTGTCTTAATCCTGTTCACAATCTGTTCGTAAATCGGTACCATAGATGAATGGTGAATGATAATATGCATATTGATTCCTCCATCTATATAACAGTATAAAACAGTATACAACAGTTGTCAACTGTTATATACTGTTTATTTTCAAAAAAATTTTTTATAGCTCTCCCTTCAGCCCAATCTCCTCCGCCTTTTTCCGCATTCCTTCAATGGTCTCGCCAATCACCTCATCCAATGTCATTCCCAGCATTTCACAGCCCTTTAAAATAATCTCCCGGTCCACTCCCGCCGCAAAGCTCTTGGTCTTGAACTTCTTTTTTACAGACTTCACTTCCAAATCCAGCACACTCCTGGAGGGCCGCATCAGGCAGGCTGCATGGATCAGCCCGGTCAGCTCGTCAATGGTATACAATACCTGCTCCATCCTGCTCTCCGGCTTAACCTGGGTGCAGATCCCATAGCCGTGGGCATTCATTGCCCGGATATACAGCTCATCCACGCCGCGCTCCCGCAGAATCTCCTCTGCTTTCCTGCAGTGTTCCTCCGGAAACCTTTCATAATCCAAATCGTGGAGAAGGCCCGCAACGCCCCAGACCTCCTCATCCTCTCCGGAAAGACCGGCAAAGTGGACCATCACTGCCTCCACTTCCAAGGCGTGCTTTTGCAGGGCATCTGACTGGTTGTATTCCGTCAGCAGCTCCCAGGCCTCTTCTCTTGCCAATTTTATCATTTCGTATTCCTCCTCGCTCTTACTCATCAAAGCCATTGCTCACTCTTGCTAAGCTTTCTTTATTTTAGCATAACAAAAAGCGCGGGGTCAATATTTCGTAACGAATAGAAAAGTACCGTTGTCTATTCCACTAAAATATGGTAAACTGATGAAAGAAAAAACGGGCCCCGCTGTCCCCAGGGAGGCCAAATATTCAGAAAGGAACTAAAACATTGAAAACAGTAGAATGGAATGATCGTTTCAGCATAGGCGTTGAGGTTGTTGACAAAGCTCACCAGCGGCTTTTTTCTATTGTTGGCAAGCTCATCAGCCTGAACGAAGACCCGGATAAGCAGCAGCATGCCTGCCGGGAGGGCATCAAATATTTCAAAAGCTACACCCTGAAGCATTTCGCTGAGGAAGAGGCCTATATGCAGTCCATCCAATATGAACAGTATGAACTGCATAAAAGCCTGCATGACGATATGCGCGACAAAACTCTTGCCGCCCTGCAGGAGGAGCTGGAGGAACAGAATTATTCGGTTGCATCCGTCCAGCACTTCCTTGGGATCTGCATTGGCTGGCTCACCTCCCACATTATGATTGAGGATCGGGCCATCTCCGGGCGAACCTCCCAGAAGTGGGTGCATCAGCCCCTGGAGGATGTGCTTGTTTCCCTGGAAAAGGCTGCCGAACAGGCCATTCAAAGCCTCTACGGCCTGAATGCCAGTGTTGTCAGCCGCCATTACAGCGGGGAGGATTTTTCCGGCGGATCCGTAC
>CAJUQB010000139.1:1503-10121 GCA_910588285.1 uncultured Lachnospiraceae bacterium | reverse complement strand
GCTCTGAATGCGCTGCGGCTGTTAGAGGAGCTGGGGCTTTCCGGCGGTCTGCTGCGGGTGGAGGGCGAGGTGGTGGCCTTTACCATCGGGGAACCCCTGAATCAGGATACCTTTGTGGTGCATATTGAGAAGGCCTTTGCAGAGATCCAGGGCGCCTATCCCATGATTAACCAGCAGTTTGTGGAGCATGAGGCCCAGAATTATCTGTATGTGAACCGGGAGGAGGATACTGGCTCCGAGGGGCTTAGGAAGGCAAAGCTTTCCTACCGCCCGGCATTTTTGGTACAAAAAGGTTTGGTTCGTGAAAAGAAGGAGGAAGTATAGCATGACCAAGATTGATATTATTTCAGGTTTTTTAGGAGCAGGAAAGACAACATTTATCAAAAAAATGCTGGAGGATGTGTTCCAGGGCGAAAAAATTGTCCTGATCGAGAATGAGTTCGGCGAGGTGGGCATTGACGGCGGCTTTCTGAAGGATGCGGGCATTGAGATTTCCGAGATGAATTCCGGCTGTATCTGCTGCTCCCTGGTAGGTGATTTTGGCAGGAATCTGCGGGAGGTGCAGGAGCGCTTCCACCCGGACAGGATCCTCATCGAGCCTTCCGGCGTTGGCAAGCTCTCGGACGTGATGAAGTCTGTCACTGATCTGGAGGGAGAGCAGGATGTGAAGCTGAATGGCCTGATTACGGTGGTGAATACCTTAAAGGCCACCAAGCAGATGAAGGCTTTTGGTGAATTTTTCAATAATCAGATTGCGTATGCAACGGTGATTGTATTAAGCCGTACCCAGAAGGCCACACCGGAGCAGCTGGAGATTGTGGTGAAGGAGGTTCAGGAGAAGAATCCGAAGGCTGCCATCATCACCACACCTTGGGATGAGATTGACGGGAAGCAGATTTATAAGCTGATTGATGAGAGGAAATCCCTCCAGGATGAGCTGATGGAGGAGGCGAAGCGCCATGGGCGTCATCATGAGGATCACGGCCATGGTCACGAGCATGAGCACTGCTGTCATGATGAGCATGAGCACTGCGGGCATGAGGATCACGGCCATGATCATGGGTGCTGTCATGATGAGCATGAGCACCATGGCCATGAGGATCACGAGCATGAACACTGCGGGCATGGGAATCATGGCCATGATCACGAGCATGAGCACTGCTGTCATGATGAGCATGAGAATCACGGCCATGGTCACGAGCATGGGCATCATCATGAGCATGGGGAGGGCTGCACCTGCGGCTGCCATGACCATGAGCATCATCACGACCACCATGCAGATGAGGTGTTCACCAGCTGGGGCGTTGAGACACCCCACAAATTTACAAGAGAGACGATTGAGCATGCCATGTCCGTATTCTGCGGGGGGGAGGAATATGGCATGATTCTGCGCTCCAAGGGCATGGTGCCGGCGGAGGATGGCAGCTGGATCTATTTTGATATGGTGGACGGCGAGTATGAGCTGCGTACCGGTGAACCGGATTATACCGGGCGGATTGTGGTGATTGGGACGGATCTTGAGGAGGGGCGGCTGAAGGAGCTGTTCGGGATTGCGTAAGGGTGTAATCCTGCAGGAAGAAAGGACGATGGAATATGGAAGTACCAGTATATTTGTTTACCGGCTTCATGGACAGCGGGAAGACTACCCTCATCCGCCAGACCCTGGTGGAAAATGATTTTGGCGAGGGCGCCAAGACGCTGTTGATCTGCTGTGAGGACGGAGAGGTAGAATACGATGAAAATGAGCTTCTTGCAGCCAATACGAAGATGGTTTTCATTGGATTTGAGGAAGAATTTAACGGGGAAACCCTGGAAAGGCTGCAGGATACCTACCGGCCGGATCAGGTATTTATTGAGTACAATGGAACCTGGGAGATGTCGACCCTGCTGGAGAGCGACAAGCCGAAGGAATGGGTTCTGGTGCAGTCTCTGGCCCTGGTGGATGCCGCTACCTTTGAGGTCTATCTGGCAAATATGCGGACGATGATTATGGAACAGCTGTTCCTGGCTGACGTGGTGATTTTTAACCGCTGCGACGACAATACCCCCAAGGGGAAGTTCCGCCGCACAGTCAAGGCGAAGAACCGCAAGGCCCAGATTGCCTACGAGCGGGCAGACGGCACGGTGGACGACGGGGATATGGAGGAGCTGCCCTATGATATCCATGCAGATGTGATTGATATTACGGATATGGATTATGGCATCTGGTATCTGGATGCTATGGACGCCCCTAAGAAATATGAGGGCAAAAAGGTACGGTTCCTGGCCCTGGTGTACCGTCCGGAGAAGCTGAAAAAGGGTGTATTTATCCCTGGTCGCTTTGCCATGACCTGCTGCGCTGATGATATCACCTTTGTGGGATTCAAATGCAAGTGGGATCAGGCTGCGACAATCGCTCATAAGTCCTGGATTACCATCACAGCCAGGATGCAGGTGGAGTTTGCCATGGAGTACAAGGGCAAGGGACCTGTACTGTATGCAGTGGATGTGCAGCCGGCGGAGGCTCCGGAGGAGGAGCTTGTGTATTTTAACTGAGGCTTGAGGCCCGATCCCTCTGCTATGCTGGATTAATTCAGAATAGCAGAGGGATTTTTCGCGATATAGGAAATTCCTCCGGATTTCCGATATCACAAAAAGCCCTCCGGGCGGGATCGCTCTAGTGTGAGCCGTCCGACAAATGGGGCGTTTCAAAACAGGCAAAAAATGCAAACGCCCCATTTGTCGGGCAGCTCATTGTATTTTAGGTGTTGTTTTGTTATACTGAATATGAGGCACAAACTTGAAATAAGGACAGAAGTTCTGAGCAGGCCGCAGGATAGAAGAGGAGGGCATCAAATGGGCACATATTTGAATCCGGGGAACAGGGGATTTATAGAAATAAGAAATGGGACCTATGTGGATAAGACCGGGCTGGTTGGCCAGATCAATGAGACGATCGGAACAAAGGAGAAACTGATTTGTATCAGCCGCCCACGCCGTTTTGGAAAATCATATGCCACGCAAATGCTGTGCGCCTATTATGACAAGACCTGCGATTCCGCAGCATTGTTTGACGATCTGGCAATTGCTGTGGATGAGAGGTGGAACGGAGGCTACCGTCAGCATCTGAACCAGTATGATGTGATTTATCTTGATATGACAAACCTCATGGGCAAGGCACAGGCAGAAAATATGATCTCCTATATTGAGGACAGCGTGACAGAGGAGCTTGTGCTGGCATACCCGGGCCTGAAGGCGGGGAATGCATTTGATGAGACCCTGATCCGTGCAGTGGAGCTGACAGGAAACAAATTTGTCATGATTATCGACGAATGGGATGCCCCCATCCGGGAAATACCAGAGCTCCAGAAGACTTATCTCAAATTTTTGCGGATGCTGTTCAAGGGCAGCGGAACTACCGATAAGATTTTTGCAGCTGTCTATATGACGGGGATTTTGCCCATCAAGAAGGATGGTTCCCAGTCTGCAATTTCGGATTTTCAGGAATTCCCTGTGATTAAGCCGCGGTATTTTGGGCCCTATGTGGGATTTACCGCGACAGAGGTTCGGAAGCTTTGTGAGGAGCACCATTGTGATTTTGCACAGATGAGGTATTGGTATGACGGATATTCCTTCCGGGGGGTGGGTTCAGTCTATAACCCCAATTCGGTGATGAAGGCCATCCGGTATCATGATTTTGATTCCTACTGGACGCAGACCTCAGCAGCAGAAAGCCTGGCGGGATATGTGAGCCTGGATTATGACGGGCTGTCCGGGACTGTGGCGGAGCTGATTGGCGGAGGAAGGGTCAGGGTGGATACCAAAGGCTTTGCAAACGATCTGGTGACCTTCCGGAACCGGGACGATGTGCTGACGCTGCTGATCCATTTGGGCTATCTTGCCTATGAGGAGGAGACTGGGACTGTGCGGATTCCCAATGAGGAGATCCGGTTGGAATTTGTAAAAATGATCCGCCAGGTGAAGCGCGATGATACAATCCGAAGGGTGCGGGAGAGCGACCAGCTGATCCTGGACACGATCCAGGGGAAGGAGGAGGCTGTGGCGGCCCAGATTGAGCGGATCCACGAGGAGGAATCGCCGCTGCATTATCATGGGGAGCAGGCCCTGCGCAGCGTGGTGAAGCGTGCCTATTTCAGCTATGGAGATGAGTACCTCCTGTTTGAGGAATTCCCGTCAGGTGTGGGCTATGCAGATATTTTGTACCTGCCCAGAAAGTATTCGCCCCTGCCGGCCCTGCTGATTGAGCTGAAGTGGAACCAGTCCGCGGAGGGGGCCATTGCCCAGATTAAGGATCGCAATTATCCACAGGCAATCAAAGATTTTGGCGGGGATCTGCTGCTGGTGGGGATTTCCTATGATAAGGATGCACCGGCAGGGCAGCGGAAGCACACCTGCTGCATTGAAAAATATGTATGATCAAGGACAATTTGATACAAAAGAAAGGAAAAAGCTATGGGACATATTGTAAAAATTACCCTGGAGGATACCCATCCGCCGGTATGGCGGCGTGTAGTCCTGCCGGAGCATATCAGTTTTTGGGCGCTGCACTGCATCATACAGGCAGCCTTTGGCTGGGAGGATGATCACCTCCATGAATTTACCTTCCCCCGGAGGAATCTGCGCATTGGGGCAGCAGCGGGGGATTTCTGGAGCGATGTGCTGGACGAAGAGGAAGCGGATGTGGATGATTTTCTGATGTCCCACAAATGGATCCGCTACACCTATGATTTTGGGGACGACTGGCGCCATAAGATTGTGTATGAGAAGGAGGAGCCGGAGTATGGGGAGCGGTATGCCACCGTGCGGAAGGCCAAAGGCGATCATTTTATGGAGGACAGCGGCGGCATCTGGGGAGATTTGGAGGATGCGAGAATTCCCTTTGACCTGAATGCGGTAAATCAGGCACTGGAGAGGATGAAGTTTTCGGTGGCAGAGTCCTCCGCGGAAACAAAGGAGATGGTAGAAGCTCTGACTGGCATGGAGGAAGTGGAAAAATGGTTTCAACGCATGGTCAAGGAATGTGCCGAGGACTATAATAAGGCTTATTTCTCATTCAATGACCTTGTGGGGAAGAAGCTGGAGCAATGGGAGCAGTTCTACGACAAATGGGAGGGGCAGCCCAAGGAGAAGCCCGGCCCGCTGACAGGAGAATATGAGCAGATGATTCTGCCGGGGATCCGCCTGCCGGAGAAGCCCTTGAGAAGCAGAGGATATTCATTTGAGAAAAGGAACTCCCCGCTGACGCAAGAAGAGCTTCTTGGAGAATTAAACCAGAAGCAGGCGGAGGATTATTGCAAATATTTGAGAATCCCGGCAGAAAATCTGAATAAAAAGCAGCAGATAGCAGCAATTTCCGCATTTCTTCAGAAACAGCCGGAGTATCTTCTCTATGTGCTGTGCCAGGAGGATCTGGAGTATCTGCGGGAAATCCTTGCATTGCCGGACGGAGCTGCCCCGGCCCCGCCCGATTGCTTTACCGTACATCGGCTGGTTTCGCTGGGGCTGATGGATATGATTATGGAGAAGAAGGGGAAGGCCCAACAGGCAGTATTTTGCCTTGCAGCAGATGCTGGGTATATAGTCAAACTGCTGACAGAACCGCTCTGCAGGAAGACATACCAGATGCTTGAGGAGACGGATCCCTGCATTGGCGGTTATATTCTGGCCTATGGCCTGATTGAACTGGATACCTTATATGAATGGTATTCGAAGGATATAAAAAAGCATGTGGAAAAAGAGGATTTTCTGCGGCTTGTATATTGGCATGGAAATTTTGCAAATTTATTCCAGACGGTATACCGGCCGGATGGAACCAGCTATGCAGCCTCCTTACAGCTTGATGTGGCGACAATTATGAAAAAACGTCTGCAGTACAGTGAGCATACCGGGTATTATCCCTTTTCAGCTGATGAGCGGAAGGCGATGAGTGTCCATGGGTATAATGCGGTTTATCCGTTTTGGGGAGAATTGGCGGATTATTTTTATCATATTCTTGAAATGGATGCGGAGGAAGGCCAGGAGCTGCTGAACGAATGCTTTCTTTTTGTAATAAATGGATCCAGTGCAGCCACCGTACTGGAACTCATTGAGGAATGGTATGAGCCGGAAACACTGGCGGAGTGGATACAGCTGTGGTATATCCTGACGAGGCTCTGCCTGCATACAGGGCTCCCCATGCTGAAGGGCTACAGCAGAGTGGATTATGGAAAGAAAAACCACCAGAATCCTTACAGCCTGGATCTGGTTGATGAGGATTGTGAAGAGTATGCAGTGGAGGAGGATACCGCCTTATTCTACATGCCCTGCAGGATACAGCAGGAGGTGATGGAAAGCCTGGAGATTGGGGATGTTTCCCTGCGGATCAAAGAGCTGGAGCGTCTGAAACGGAAGCTAGGGATAGAAAATGGGGAGCTTTTGTTCCTCCTGGCTACACTCTGCATTGAGGCGGAAAAATACAGCAAGGCAGAGACCTATGTCCAGGCCCTTCTCCGGGCATGGCCAGAGGATCAGAGCGTGCAGATGATGGAAGACAGTCTGACAGAGCAGATCCGGAGAATGGCCGGTATCCTGTATGACAGCAGTGAGAATATCTGGGATATGGCGGAAACAGCAGATTCCACCTATCGGCGGAGGGCAGCTAAGGTTGGGCGCAATGATCCCTGTCCCTGCGGAAGCGGAAGGAAATATAAGCACTGCTGTGGAAAAAATACTTAAGATTATATGGGGAATGGATATAGGGACTGTGGTTTGGTACAATAGGTGATAATAGAAGAGGAGGGCATCAAATGGGCACATATTTGAATCCGGGGAACAGGGGATTTATAGAGATTAGAAACCGAACTTATGTGGATAAGACCGGACTGATCGGCCAGATCAATGAGACGATCGGAACACCGGAGAAATTGATCTGTATCAGCCGTCCCCGCCGCTTTGGGAAGTCTTTTGCGGCGAAGATGCTGTGCGCCTACTATGACAAGACCTGCGATTCCTCAGAACTGTTTGACGATCTGGCAATTGCTGTGGATGAGAGGTGGAACGGAGGCTATTGTCAGCATCTGAACCAGTATGATGTGATTTATCTTGATATGACAAATCTCATGGGCAAGGTTCAGGCAGAAAACATGATCTCCTTTATCGAGGACAGCGTGACAGAGGAACTTGTGCTGGCGTATCCGGACCTGAAGGTGGGGAATGCATTTGATGAAACCCTGATCCATGCAGTGGAGCTGACAGGAAACAAATTCGTCATGATTATCGACGAATGGGATGCGCCCATCCGGGAGACGCCGGGGATTCAGAAGGAATATCTCAGATTCTTACGGACGCTGTTCAAGGGCAGCGGTACTACTGACAAGATATTTGCAGCCGTCTATATGACCGGGATCCTGCCCATCAAGAAGGATGGCTCCCAATCAGCGATCTCGGATTTTCAGGAGTATTCCATGGTTTTCCCGGGAGCCTATGAGAGCTATGTGGGCTTCACAGACAGAGAGGTCAAGGCTCTCTGCGAAGCCAGCCATTGTGATTACGATAAAATGAAATTCTGGTACGACGGATATCTGTTCAGCGGCACAGAGCCCATATACAATCCCAATTCCGTGATGAAGGCTGTCCGCAATCAGAGGTTCCGTTCCTATTGGACAGAGACCTCAGCTTCAAAAAGCCTGACGACATATATCAGTCTGGATTATGACGGGCTGTCAAAGACCGTGGCGGAGCTGATTGGAGGCGGGGAGGTGGCGGTGGACACCTATGGGTTTGCCAATGACCTGGTAAGCTTCCAGAATCGGGATGACGTGCTGACACTGCTGATCCATTTGGGCTACCTGTCCTATGACGATGAGGCCGGGCGGGCGCGGATCCCCAATGAGGAGATCCGGCTGGAATTTGTGAAAATGATCCGCCGGGTGAAGCGTGACGACACGATCCGGAGAGTGCGGGAGAGCGACCAGCTGATTCTGGATACGATCCAGGGGAAGGAGGAGGCTGTGGCAGCCCAGATCGAGCGGATCCATGAGGAGGAATCACCGCTGCATTATCATGGGGAGCAGGCCCTGCGCAGTGTGGTGAAACGCGCTTATTTCAGCTATGGGGATGAGTACATGCTGTTTGAGGAATTCCCGTCAGGTGTGGGGTATGCGGATATCTTATATCTGCCCAGGAAGCATTCGTCGCTGCCGGCCCTGCTGATAGAGCTGAAATGGAACCAGTCTGCGGAGGGAGCCATTGCCCAGATCAAGGAGCGGAATTCCCCCCAGGCAGTCAAAGATTTTGGAGGGGAGCTGCTGCTGGTGGGGATTTCCTATGACAAGGATGCAGCAGCGGGGCAGCGGAAGCATAGCTGTGTGATTGAAAAGTATGATACAATGGAAACGGCTTTATAGGGAAAGGAACAGGAGGGCATCAAATGGGAACATATTTGAATCCGGGGAACAGGGGATTTATAGAAATAAGAAATCGAACCTATGTGGATAAGACCGGGCTGATCGGCCAGATCAATGAGGCAATTGGGACACCGGAGAAGTTGATCTGTATCAGCCGTCCCCGCCGCTTTGGGAAATCCTTTGCGGCGAAGATGCTGTGCGCCTACTATGACAAGACCTGCGATTCCTCAGAAC
>CAJUQB010000139.1:0-1403 GCA_910588285.1 uncultured Lachnospiraceae bacterium | reverse complement strand
TTCCTATGACAAGGATGCAGCAGCGGGGCAGCGGAAGCATAGCTGTGTGATTGAACCATACAGGATTTGATATTTTCAGACCGTGAGGGTCACTTCTTGGGCCCGGGCCGGTTCATTTCATAGGACAGAATCAAATACATCCGCACCCGGCTGTGGATGTGGTTCAGGCGGTTGACCATTTTAAAATCCTCGTCCGTAAAGCGTTTGTTCACTACCACCTGGTCCTGAATGTTCAACTCCCGGATATCCTCCCAGGTGGCGGCAATCAGGTTGTAGCTGGCGTCAAAGACAAAAACAGGATTGCGGAAGATCCGGTAAGAGTACTCAATGGCAGGCTGCAGTCCGTCCTCAAAGGCCAGAAATTCCAGCAGCGTTGCCACGAATAAACCGGCTCCGCACTGTTTGTTAAAATAGCTTTGCAGCTCATAATGGATGGGGGAGGAATGGGCGGATTGTACCAACAGAAGGCTGACTGATTCCGGAAAGGTGCTGGCTGTCTCATCCAGCGCTGAGCTTTCATCCACAATGCAGAGCACATGCATGTCCGGGGAAAACCCATAGGAAGCAATGTTGTCATTGTAGCTGCAGACATAGAGCAGATGATCCATGTAGGGCTGGGGAGAATCGTGGAGCTTCGTCCAGCCGGTAAGGCAGTGCATCCCGTCAGAGCGGGTCAGCAGGGTGGGGTATTGCGGAAATAGATTTTGGATGCTCCGTAATCCGATGACATGGCAGTTCTCCTGTTTCTGGCAAAGCATTTGTGGAAGCATTTGTTAAAATAACTCTATCTCCTTCCTATACTTCTTACTTTCCTTACATTTTATTATATGTAATAATAGTAAAATGTCAGAAATGTCAACCTGTTTCATCCATATCTTCAATAAGTCTTTTGACTAAGCCCTCAAAAATCTGTTACAATAAATGGGGATTCCCATGATACCAAAGTAGAGGTGGCTTATGATACAGATATGTCGGAAAGATAAGGAAAAAGTTTACGAAGCAATACGGACAGGGAAGATAGATGCAGCAGAAATGTCATTTCCCAACCTGATAGATGATATCATCCTTACGTTGAAAAGACGGGGGCTTCCTGTCGCGTGAAATGACCAATTATCTGAAAACGGTCCGGAAGCTGGAGGACTTCAAGAGCACCAAATACAACTATATTACCTACCATATCGTAATGACACTGGTGGGATACCTTTATTTCCAGGTATACAAGAACCTGGAGGAAGGAAAGTCTTATGCCGGGAAATCCCTGCCGGTTGTAGTGAAGAACTACAGAGAGACCAGGCCCAAATACGTATATAGCACTAAAAAATATTTTCAAAGGTGCGACATTTTGACTAAATAAATCGTATCTGTAATGGAGGTGGAAAATAATGGATTCTTCCTTGTATGCA
>CAJUQB010000138.1 GCA_910588285.1 uncultured Lachnospiraceae bacterium | reverse complement strand
GCCGTCAGTCAGCGCGGCCTCCAATGCGGGATTTAAGGGGAGCACCGCCTCCCGGGGCTTTTCCGGGCGGGGAGCCCGGGGCCGGGGGCGGCGTTTCATTTCCCGTTCCAAAGGGTTCGATGTGAAATTCATTCTCCGTCCTCCTTTTCTTCTTCCTCATCCCACGGGGGGAGGTCGTCATACTCACCGCCGCCATAGTCCTCGCCGTATTCCCCGGCCTCGTCAAAATCCTCGCCGGGAGCGGCGGCCTGCTGTTTGGGGCGGTAAATCTTGAAGTACCACCCGGCCCCGCCGCCGAGGGCCAGCACCGCCAGCACCAGCAGGAGCGTCCCCGCCCCGCCGGATTTTTCCGGCTCGGGTTCCGGCGCAGGCGTGGGCTCCACGGGGTCAAGCCCCTCCCATTCCGGGCCGCCCGTACCGTCCTCCCATTCCTCGCCGCCTCCGGCGTAGGCCGTGGTGGTGATGCCGCACAGCAAAAAAGCGGCGCACAGAGCCGCCGCCACTACACGATATTTTTTTCCTTTCATTCCGCGTCCTCCTTTTCCTCGTCGTCGCAAAGTCCGCTCACCTCCGTTTCCGCCTGCGGCGAAAACTCCGCCCGCTCCCTTGCGCCTCCTCTCCCCACAAAGTCATCCGACTTTGCGGGGGCCCCTTTAGGGGACTTCGGGACATTTTGTCCCAAAGTGTTCCCGGCCTTGATGCGCTGGAGCACCAGCGGGAGCTCCTCAAGGGAAATGCTCATGCCCCGCACGATGTCCACGATTTCCTCGTTCTCGGCCTCCTTGTGTTTCTGTTCCAGCTCTTTCAGCCGGGCCTGCTGGTCGCTGATTTTGGCCTTGACCTTTTCCATCTCGGCCATGATTTTTGCGCTCTTGCTTATCGCCATTGAAAACCTCCTGTCCTTTCATAATAAAGTTTGACATTTTTATGTATGCTAATTATAAAAAAGTTTGACAATAATGCCTTTTAACACAATCATAGGTATCACCTCCTCTCTATTTTAGGTACAAAAAAGGATGCATCTGCTTTTTATGGCTTTTGCATCCGTTAACTTCTTGCTTATACACAAGATATTATTGAATTTTATGATTTTCCGATATCGTTTTTATGCAAAACAATAATCTATTTACAACTATCATTTTCCTTTTTGAATTACAAAATCTAATTTCGTAGGTACATGATTCGATTTATCAAGAAGTTTTTCCTCTCGAATAAGTTTTATGGTGTTTGCAATTAGTTCTCCCTCTGTCCCTTTATCCCTACAGTACACTGTAACTGATGTTGAATCATCTCCAATAAATCTTGACAAAATATCTTTGTCTGTAACATCAAGAGAATGCCCAAAGACATAAACGTATGAAACACCATCAGGATGGATTTTTGATGTATCGACATTACCTGACCAATTTTTTCCTCTTGTTTCAAATGCCTTTTGCATTTCTTTTAAATATTTATAACTTTCATTCCCTGTATGCTTTTGAATTCTTTGCGAAAACTTTTTAAATATAGTAAAATCCGTTTTCTCGTCCCGTTCATCCCCAGTCCAGTATTCATCGATGCCCAATACCATATTATTCTCTTCCGCTGAACGTGCCATATCTGCCTTTCCATGTATGTGATATACCTTTCCTTTTTTATAAATTCTCTCATATGTATCTGTATAGTTAAAATTAATCACATAATCAGGAGTAAGATTTAGCAATTGTGGTATTTTTTCACTATTGCTAATTGGAATCTTTTCAACAAATGCAGCCAAATATAATTCAAGCACTCTCGTTAACTGCTCAAGATCCTCGAATGCTTTTTCTCTAAAATCTCTGACTGTAGCCTCATGCCCTGAAACCCATTTTTTCTTTTGTGCATATTTGTCAAATTTAAGTTTTCCCTTAAATATTCTTAGTTTTGGTTGTTCAGGCGAACCAATAGCTTCTTTTATCACATCATCCCAAGAATCTGTAATTGATAATGAATTCTCATCCACCATCTTAATGATGAATCGAATCTCTGATTCAAAGTCTATCCAATTCTCTCCCTTCATGGCATTCTTTCTGTATAACTCTGTAAAATACTCATACCAAATATTATCATCAAGGAGAGTATGAATCTCTGACAACTCTGGATTATCAGATGTCACTTCGTATTCTCCCACATAGTTCATCTTTCTATTACAGAACTCGTTTACAATAGTATCTTTGATTGTTGCATCTGTCTCCCAATTATCAATCCATGTCATTTTAAATTTCGCTATCGTTTGTTTATCATTGCTCGTTCCGTAACTCCATATTCTCTCAACTCTCTGACAAAAATCCAAAAAGTGAGAATACTTTGTAGGCAAACCATGGGCTAAATCAAACCCATTCCCCAAAATCAATATCGTTTTTCCTTTATCTGTCATAATTCGTACTCCTTGTCTCGCAGACATCATCAAAGAACTTCTGCATTTCTGACAAGTAGCGAAGCCTGCCATATATATCATCCCTGTTTATCCCAGCCACCCTTGCCAGCCAGCTGATAGTCACACGTTTCCGTTTATCCCCGGATGACTGTATTTCTGCATATGCCGCCTTTAATTCTGCAAGGGCTGCTTCTCCCCATTCATTCCATCTTGGCTTATCAAACTCATGGATCAGCCTGGCATGTATCCAATCCGGTTCTTTACGAATCAGCCATTCGTAAGCTCCGGGAACACGCTCTTTCAGATCTCGGCAAGACATTATAGGTGTCTTTTGTAACTCTTCCTGGACGCGCCGTTTGTAGTAAGCTGTTTTCCCCTCACTTTTGTCAGCGCCGCAAGAATAACAACTCGCTTTACGCCTTTTCTTTACATCAATCCCATTCTTTTTGGCATACTGCCCTACAGTATTGGCTCCGACGCCCAGCAAATCAGCAATCGCATTCAATGACAATTCAGGATCGGAAAGATATTCTTTCAAATGTTGCTCATATATAAAACCTCTATTAGAAATACATGGTTTTTTCAGGTATTCCTCAAAACTCTGCCTCGGATCTGACCTGCGGTAGCGCATCCCACAGTGTGGGCATTCAAACCATGCCCATATCTCATCCCGTTTTTTTACAGATTTCTACCTGTATTGCACCATCTTTCTGATAATGGCTGCATAGTTTATTCGCACACGGCCAAGGGCCGCTCCCATAT
Source organism: uncultured Lachnospiraceae bacterium (assembly GCA_910588285.1). Taxonomy (GTDB): domain Bacteria; phylum Bacillota; class Clostridia; order Lachnospirales; family Lachnospiraceae; genus 14-2. Next base: position 6,973 of record CAJUQB010000138.1, on the reverse strand, counting down.
GGAAGCAGCTCTGTAATGAATGCCTCATCATATTTCTCCATGAAATCGTGCCTCAAGCCATCCCTGTTTATGCTTGTCCCATGGAAGTCAGCGTAATCCCTTGCTTTCATGAATTCCCTGTATTTACTGCTGATTGGCTGATACCCGCCAAACTTTCTCCCATATTCCAACAACCAGGTTGTCTCCTGTGCAATGGCCAGGTATTCTTCCCTATACTTATACCGTAATTCCTGACATTCCGTCCTGTCTTCCATATTACGTAGGATAAGTCCTTTCCTTTTTATGTCTTCATAGCCGTCGCTTTCCCTTAAATCTTCTCTGGATTCCTCTGTTTCCTGCATATCTGGCACTTCTGAAATATACAGCCGGTAAGCTTCTTTGAAAGCCTCACCAACGCTGACCAGATTTTTATGTGACGCAATCACCTTCCCTGCAAGACGTTTTGCCACAGGCGGATCTACATCCACTTCCAGCAGCTTTACTACTGTCTGTTCAAGCACAGTAAGTTTCTTTTCTGTAGTCTTTTCCTGAATTTCCGGCTTCACCGCCTGGTATGCGGACAAGTAATCCTCAATGCTAACCGGCGTGATATCCTCATATCTCAGTATCTTTTTCCTGTCCCCGCTCCGCAAGGCATCCAGCATCGGCTTAACAAGGCCAAGTTTTTTCTCTGCCACCTTATGTATGTCTGAAGCGGAAAAACTTTCCACTCCGTTTGTGATCGCCTCGATCTGTACAATCGCATAAAGTTTTACGGCAATGTCAATGATTCCCTGGCTTTCGTCATAAAGCATGTTGACCATCTCATCTGAATAAGGGACACTGTTCTTTGTCCACTGGTAACGCCACATGGATTTCACAAATACCTGCCACGCTGCGTCATTTTTCATCCTGTCCCAGATCAAATCTCCCTGTCCGCTTCCCCGCCTTGCCTGCCGGAACTCTCCTTGCAGTATTGACATTGCTTTTGTTGTGCCAATCATGACAACCGGCAAGCCTATGGTATTGACAAGCGTCACAAAGAAGTTCAGCATCTTATCAGAGCCTCCCCCTTTTGCTTCGCTCAGATGCTGTATCTCATCAATCACAAAGATGCCTATCTGGAACTGCCTTACAAGCTGTGTCATGATAATCAGAAGCATGTCCAGGGAGTATCTCCCCTTGGTATACTGCTGAAAATAATCCGTTCCTGCCGCCAGATCCAGTGCATAAAAGAACTGGTAGCACAGCTGTTTTAATGATCCGTCATGCGGACAGTCCAGTTTCAACCATACCAGCTGCGTGAATGCCAATGGCATTTCCCGGTATCTTGTATGGACGATCCGCTGCGGATACAGAGAAAGGATTTTTTCTACTGCCGTGCTTTTCCCGACCCCTGACACGCCAATAATCGTAAAGCCGGATGCCGCCGATTTCACCCCATGCAGCGCATGGTAACCGGTCTTATCTTTCATGGTAGCATATCCGTCCGCAAGTCCCGCCGCATATTCTGACGTTAATGGATTTCTATATAGATAACCCTGACGGATGCTTCTGGATATTCGCTGTTCGATATCAATGTGCTGCTCCAGTGGCTGAAAATACCGGAATAATCTATAGATACAGTGCATTCGGTACTGCATATCCAGTTTCCGCTCCCCATTATTATAGGCTGCTTTCTCCGACAGCATCTGGATTACCTGCCCGCCCGACCATATATCCGGCAATGCTTCAATCAGAGGATTCCCCTGGTACTCCGGTATCACCTGTTCCAGGTACTCTGCTTTGTCTGTATAAGGCATCATCTTTAATCTCTTCCTCCACCTGTTGCTGTATCAGCCGCATGATTGGCGATACTTCGGGTTCTCTGGCTGCCTGCATGTCCTTTTTTTCTTCCTGATCGGTTTCATTTTCTGTAAAAGCTTCCTGCTTACGGATTTCTTCTTTTTCATTCCTGCGGTTGCTACGGATATTCCTAATTCGCTCTGCCTTTGGGATTCCATAGTTGCTGCTGGATTTTTTCTCTGCGGAATCAACAATGTTTTCTATCTGCTTCCCCAGATTCCCATAGACACAGAAATTTTTACGCCCTCTAGAAAGCCTGCCGGATCTCGATCACCGAAACCATCCTGAATTACTGGAAGCATATCTTCCCTGGTCTGAGACACTGCCAGAAAGCTGCCGACTCAGGGAACATAGAACAAAAAAGAAGTGTATGTTTTGATAGAGTATATCACGACATGCACTTCTTTTCATTACGGTGTGTTTTGTATCGCTTACAGAAGGAAATACCGTAATTCCAAGTTTGACATCAGGTGATGGATTCTTCCCGTAGTACGGCCTTTTACACGCGAAACTATCCCCTTAGAAGGGAAATCCTGAACCTGAACCCATGGCTTATATTCCATAAGTTCTCCCTGGCCTCTCCCTTCGGCAAGATATTTGCGGTATTTGGCTTCATTCCATGTTCGAGTCCTCTTTGCCATATCCACCACCTCATTGTCATACTTTTTTATTATTTCATATTCACAATGTCGTACTTTTTTATCATTTCCTTCTTTTGACTTTATTGTACAACTTTTTTATTTCTATGTCACTCTTTTTTATTAAATTATCAAACTTTATTATGATTAGACAGCAGGAAGTCAATGCCGTATTTGACGAGCAGGTGCGGCTCTGTGCCGACACACTGCAAAAGAAAACGAAGGAATATACCGGGGACGATACAGACCGGCTGGGGGCTTTTAAGGCGGCGGCAGCCTTGCAGCACACCACGCCGGAGCGCGCCCTTGCCGGGATGCTGGCGAAGCATATCGTTTCCCTGTATGACATGTGCTTTGACAATGATACGGATTACGGGATAAGTACATGGGATGAAAAGATCACAGACAGCCTCAACTATCTGTTCTTACTGAAAGCCATTGTAAAGGAGGGACATACCGATCAAACGGATTGAAGTAAAAATATTAAACTGCCAGGCGGCCAGGGAGGCCGAGAAAAACATGGTCTTTGCCGCCCGGCTCACCCAGAGGGGCCACCGGATTGCCACAATGGACGATCTGATGGCCCTTTATGAAAAATCGTTCAGTGATGATACTGTGGCGGCCATCAGCGCCCTTCCCCACCCGACAGTCCAGAAATTTGCGGTAATTACCATTGCCGTTGTAGGGGCAAGCAGGCGGTTCCTTTCGCAGATCACCCGGCACCAGAACGAAGTAAAGTTTATGAGCGCGTCTTTGCAGTACAGCAATTATGCAGGGCAGGCGGATTTTGCCATACCCTACGAAGTATTGGCTGCGCCTGCTTCTGTCCGGGCACTCTACCTGGAAAGCTGTCACAAGGGCATGGATTGCTATGAGCAGCTATGTAATGTCGGCGTCGGCCATGACGCGGCGGGATATGCCACACCCCAGGGGCTTCGGAAGACGCCTGGAGATATTCTGAAAACGGACTATCCGGCGCTTTTGGAAGGAGGCGGCGCATGAAGATCAAACTGATCGACTTTGGCGTGCCGGAGGACCGCCACCCTTTCCGTCCGCATGGGAACGATGCCGGCGCGGATGTCTACATGCCCTATGACTGTACTTTGCAGCCGGGCGAGATCGCAAAGGTCCCTCTTGGGTTCGGGATTGAAGTGCCGGACGGATATGCGGGCTATGTATTCCCGCGCACCAGCATGACGGTAAAAGGGCTGGTCTGTGAGCTGCCGCCAGTGGATTCCGGCTATTGCAGGGAGATTCATGCGATCATCAGCAATGTAAGCAGCCAGACCCAGGAGCTTTCCAAAGGTTCCCGCGTGGGGCAGCTTGTGATCACCCCGGTTGTCATTGCGGACTTTGTTTCAGAGCTGGGTAAGCAGCGCGGCACGGGCGGGTTTGGAAGTACAGGAGAATAAAAAGGACATTCCAGGAGTGATTCTTGGTTTATCGCCGGTAGTGGGATTGGGCATATCAGGAGGATTGCAGGGTACAAAAAAAAAGGCAGCAAAAGGCGGTACGCCGTCATAGCGTACCGCCCCGCTGCTTAAAATTGCCTTAATATGTCATGATGCCCTACGTCCACCAGGATAATCATTTTATCGCCTTCGTAATACCAGATAATGCGGATGTCCATGTTGACGCTGCACTCGAAAAGGTCCGTGGTTCCCTGGATGCGTTTGGTCCGCAGCGACGGATGGGAGGGATTTTCAGCCAGAAGTTCCAGCTTGTTTTTAAGCTGCTTCTTCTCCTGCGCGGTCAGGCCCTTAAAATGCTTTTGGAAACGGAGCGTAAAGGTAAACTCATACGCCATTATTCTGCCTCCAGTCTGTCAAACAGGGCGTCCACGCTGTCAAAGACCGGCTGTTCCCCGGATGCGATTTTTGCTTTTACCCCGTCAATTTCTTCCCGGAGCTCATTCAGGGTGTTCTTTGGATAGACCACCACCGGCATGATGCAGATGGAACCGTCTTTCTCGAAAATGTCCAGTTTGTCGCCTTCTGACAGGCCGAGCTTGACAATGATTTCTCTTGGTATCGTGACCTGGGCTTTTTGGCGTAATTCTGCCAGCATAGAATCATCTCCTTTTTAAGTTTGAAAGTTAGAAGTTCTTACTTTCTTACTTATAGTATATCCACTTTGGGGGATTTATGCAAGGGGGCACGAAAAAAATTTACAGAATAGTAAAAGCGGCCAACACCCTGGCCGCCTTAGCGCTTGCTGTTCAGTTCTTTCATAATGCCGAGGATATAACCCATTGACCGGGAATCCAGTTTTTTTGCCTCTGCGATAAATTCCTTTAAGGCTTTCGGGCCCGGGTTCCCTTCGTCAAAAAATTCCTGGGGCGTCACGCCCAGATATTCACAGATGTAAAGGAAGGACTGCATGGAGGGAAGGGACTTTTTATTTTCAATGTTGTTAATGTAGTTGTTTGCCTGTCCCAATGACAACGACATATCGCGTGCAGATACGCCTTTCTGTGTCCGCAGCTTTGCCAGCCGTTCCGGGACGAAATCTTCATACATCGCCTCTACCTCCTATTCTGTAATAGATTGTACCTTACACCCTTCCCTTATTCGCAAAATAAAAAAGGGTGTTTGCGTTGAAATGCTAAAACAAATCTATTATAATTTGAGAAATGAAGAATATTAACTATCGGATGGAGGAAAAGAAAGATGGAAGGAAAGACATGCTGTGTCACCGGGCACAGGGACTTACCCCAGAAAGAGATAGGCCGTGTAAAGGCGGCCCTGCGGCGTGAGATTGACTGCGCTGTTGCGGACGGGTTTACCTGCTTTATGAGCGGCTTTGCGGATGGTGTGGACCAGTATTTCGCGGAGATCGTACTGGAAAAGAAAAAGACGAATCCGGCGCTGGAGCTGGTTGCGGTTATCCCCTACCAAAAGCGCCTGGACAGCCTGATGGAGAAAGGGCGGACCTATGAAATGCTGGAGGCCTGTGCGGATGTTGTTGTCATGCAGGAAAAATACCACCCCAGCGTCTATTCCCACCGGAACCGCTACATGGCCGAACATTCGGACCGGGTGATCGCCGTGTATGACGGGAGGGAAAAAGGCGGCACGGTCAGGACGATCCGGTTTGCGCACCAGATGAAAAAAGAGCTGCGGGAAATCCCGGTCGGGGAGATTGTTCTGCCAGGGCAACCCGCAGCGAGAAGAAAATGAAATAACAAAAAACTGATACTTGATGATACGCTCACTTTTCGGTGGGCGTTTTTCTTTACCCAATTTTAGGAGGATTTTTATGTGGAGCATGATTACACACTTTCTTACATTCACCGGAGGAATGTCTGCCGGCGTCGTGCTGATGTGTCTTTTACAGGCCGGAAAGCAGGAAGATGAATGGCCAGAAAACAGGAAACGGGAGGGAAATGAATGAACCAGGAATTTGCAGAATATATCAAAAACCATATATGGGAATATCTGCCGGCGGACTACCAGGATGCAGATATTTCCTTAAAAGAAGTCACAAAAGGGAATGACCGGACCCTTACCGGGCTCATCATCCGAAGGGATGATGAAACGGTTACGCCAACCATTTATCTGGAGCACTATGGGGAACAGTTTGGAAAAGGCCGTCCGATGGAGGATATAATGAAAGAACTCGCACAGATAAAAATGGAGAGCAGTTTGGAGCTTCCTATTGACGTGAAGGGATTGGAGGATTATGAAACAGCCAGGCCGCTGCTTGCTATCCGTCTGTGCGACCCGGAAAAGAATCAGGAATATCTGAAAGATAAACCCTGTACTGCATGTGGGGAACTGGCGGCATCTTACCGGATTCAGGTCATGGAGGGCAGCGAAGGGACAGCTTCGGCTATAATTACAAATGACATGCTGGGACTTTGGGGGATTACGCCGGAGCAGCTTCACCATGACGCAGTTACAGCAGAAAGTGCCAGGAGCCCTGTCTGCTTATATACGATGGATGATGTGATGTCAGAGATTATGTTTTCTGCTAAACCTACGAATCTGTTTAACCAACCGGAACCGATAGAAACTGGCGCTGTGCCTATGTATGTCCTGACGAACCAGAGCAGATTGGATGGCGCCGGGGTCCTGGCGCGGGATGGCGTACTGGATAAAATCGGGGATCTGGTCGGTTCCGATTTTTATGTCCTTCCATCATCCATCCATGAAGTCCTGATTGTGCCGGATAACGGGAATATGCAGGCAAAGGAACTGGAGGATATGGTAAAAGAAGTGAATGCTTCCCAAGTGGCGCCGGAGGATTTGCTCTCCGATAAGGTGCAGTATTATGACCGGACAGCGAAAACCCTGGGGCGGAAACAGGAAAAAGGGCTTTTGGAGCGGCTTTCCGCAAATAAAGCAAAGATCCGGGAAAAGGAGGCAAAGGAACCCAGAGAAAGTCAGAAAACCCGGCAGGAACCGGGCTTATAAAGGGCGGCTGCCATGCTGGCTTTTCTATTTCAAAGAAATGGAGGTTTACAGGAATTGAAGTTAGTAATTGCGGAAAAGCCCTCCGTTGCCATATCG
>CAJUQB010000137.1 GCA_910588285.1 uncultured Lachnospiraceae bacterium | reverse complement strand
TGTGGGATGGCATGGATAAGCTGCTGCGGGGATTTGCGAACATTTCGTAAACAGGAAAAAACGCCGTTGCTTTCCGGCAGCCGGCACGGTAGAATTTTGATAGAGGGGCAAATATGTTTCTCTTTGAAACACCCTCCGGGCATACCTGATTGTCCTGAAAAAACGGACATGGAAAAGGAAAGGAGGCGGGCGTATGCGTCTGATTGGTAAATTGCTGGCACTTCCCTTTGTACTGGTTACGGGGATTCTTTATCTGGTGTGTAAATTCCTAGTAATCGTTTCCGGCGCCGTGCTGGGGATTTTATCAGGAATCGTATTTCTGGCGGCGCTGGTGCTATTCTTCGCAGCCGGATTCTGGCCGGGGCTTTCATGGCTGGTGATCGCGTTCCTGATCAGCCCCTACGGTCTGCCAATGGCGGCGGCCTGGCTGGTGGGGATCATCGGCGGCGCAAACAGCGCACTAAAGGATTTCGTATTTGGTTAAACAGTTTCGGCGGGGCGCATTGGCGGCCCCGCCCTTTTTCTATAATTCGGGCTGTCTGTGATGGCAGCTTTTTTGATTGGAGGGATTTCATTGAAAGATACAACACCAATTTATTTTCATTCTGCTACCTATGCACATGAGCATGGGGAGCTGGATCAGTACCGCGCTTCCCACAAGGCAAACATTGCGTGTAAGGAGGCAATCGAACAGGCCATTGCGGACAACTACCGGGATAATTGTTTAGGCTCCGCGTGTGTGCAGCAGGTCTTACAGCAATTTGATCCTGGCCGGATTTTCTATGTCCTTGCCAACACGGTCAGGCAGAAGGACTACGACGGGCGCATTTCACGGGACAACAAGGCGTGGGCGCAGACAATCCCGGTCTGTGAGGATAAGGATGGTTTCGGATATGATAGGAATGTTTACTTTGTTGTGGACCGCAGCCATACAGGGCTGATGGATTTATTTCTCACGCAGGCAAGACGGGAGTATGCGCTGGCACAGGAGAAACCTTCTGTCCGTGACAGCCTGAATAAAAGTGCCGGGCAGCAGGCGGCTCACAGTGATAAACCGAAAATAAAAAAAGAACAGGCACGATAACAGAGCCGGTTTTACAGTAAGGGGGTGATGGGATGGCGACCACACGGCTCATGCCGCTGCACGTTGGAAAAGGACGGGATGTTTCCACGGCGATTGCAGACATCATTGACTATGTAGAGAATCCGCAGAAAACCGATTTTGGAAAATTCATTTATGGCTATGCGTGTGACACCCGGACCGCCGATGCGGAGTTTCTTTTATCCAAACGGCAGTATGTGAACCTGACCGGACGTAACCGGGGTGCGGATGATGTGATTGCCTACCATCTCCGGCAGGCGTTCAGGCCCGGCGAGGTCACGCCGGAAGAAGCGAACCAGATCGGGTGTGAACTGGCATTGAAGCTGACGAAGGGAAACCATGCTTTTGTTGTCTGCACCCATGTGGATAAACACCATGTTCATAATCACATTATCATAAATTCTACCACACTGGATTGTCAGAAAAAATTCCGCAACTTCTGGGGTTCCACCTGGGCAATCCGGCGTATGAATGACAAGCTCTGCCTGGAGCATGGGGTTTCCATTGTAGAGAATCCGAAACCCAGCCGGGACCATTACGGCACATGGATGGGAAGTCAGAAACAGCCTTCCCACCAGGAGCAGCTACGATGGGCCATCGACGCAGCCCTGGAAGAAAAGCCGAAGGACTTTGAAGAACTTTTGAAAAAGCTGGAGGCGGCTGGGATTGAAGTCAACCAGAAGCGGAAGTACCTCCGTTTTCGCTTGTCACCGGAGGATAGATATACCCGGTGTGACACGTTAAAGGGCGACTATACCGAGCAGGCCATCAAAGAACGGATCGCCGGCACCCGGATGGTGAAGCCGCGCCGTACCTCTCCCCAAAAGCCGGTTTCCAAAGTTGGGCTGCTGGTGGACATTGAGGCGGCGGTCCGCTCCGGCAAGGGTCCAGGGTATGAACGCTGGGCGAAGGTGTTCAACTTAAAACAGCTCTCCCAGGCGGTGATCTGGCTCAAAGAGCATGGCGATATGAACTATGAGGATTTGCAGAAAAAATCAGATATTGCTACTGCTAATTTTAATGCGCTGTCGGTACAGATCAAGGAGCTGGAATCGCAGATGGCCGCCAACGGGGAGCTGCAGAAACAGATCGTCAATTATGTCAAGACGCGGGCGGTCTATGTGGAATACCGGAAAGCCGGGTACAGCAAAAAATTCCGTGCGGCGCATGAGACGGAAATCCTTCTGCACCAGGCGGCGAAGAAACACTTTGACGAAGTTGGGATCACAAAGCTGCCCTCAGTCAAATCTCTGCGGGAGGAATACACCGGACTTCTGAAGCAGAAACGGGAGGTTTACTCTGCTTACAAGCAGGCCAGGGCCGATATGAAGGAGCTTTATAATGTCCGGGCAAATGTGGAGCATTTGCTGGATATTCCCACCGGGCGGGAACCGCAGAGGAACACGCAGAAGTCACGGCAATAGGGTTCCTTCTGTTTTCGGTTTTCAGCGTTCCAACGGAACGCGCAGCCATCACCGCAGGTGATGATCTCAGGGGTTTGGGGACATGTCACCAACAAGCATTTTGGCAGGAATACCGGAAACGGATTCCTGCCAAAATACGCAATCTTACGGAAGATTGCATTGCTTGCCATTTTGTGGTGACTAGGAAAAAGTTCTCATACCATGAACAGCATTGATAGACTAAACGAAAGACGGTACAATAAGGATGCAGCAAGTAACATATAAAGCTGTAATGAGATAAAAGCACAAATATAGTTAGAGTAGGTGGTGAAACGATGTTTCGGATAGGAGAATTTTCAAAGCTGACGCAGGTATCTATTCGTATGCTCCGCTATTATGACGAGGCAGGCATTCTGAAACCGGCAGAGGTTGACAAGTGGACGGGACACCGGCTGTATTCGGTGGAGCAAATACCACGTCTAAATAAAATCCTGTATTTGCGGGACAGTGGACTGAATGTTTCAGAAATCGCGCTTGCCCTGACGCTGGACAAGCAATCACTCCTTACGCAGCTCGACAAAAAGCGCATAGAGATAGAAAATGCAATACAGGCCGAACAAGAAAAACTGCGGAAGATCGAACTTGCAAAGAGTGAAATACAGGGTGGTAAAGGAGAAATGCACTATAACATCTCCGTTAAGTCGATTCCGGCGTATCAGGTGCTGTCCTTGCGGAAAGTTGTGCCAACCTACTATTCCGAGGGCGATTTATGGAAAGAACTTTCTACTTTTGCGGGTGCACAAAAAATAGAAATAACGGGCAATACATTTTCTATTTATCACGATGCAGAATTTCGGGAGACAGATGTTGATATTGAACTATGCGCTCCGGTAAAGAAAATGGAAAAGGCAAAAGAATCATTTTGTTTCCGCATGACAGAACCAGTCCCGTACATGACCTGCACAATGGTCTATGGCGATTTTGCAAATATAAAAGGAGCCTACCTTGCCTTTGCCGAATGGCTGCAGAAAAACAGTGGATACAAAATGTCTGACCCGATGCGTCAAATCGTGCATAGAGGCCCGTGGAATGAGAATAACCCTGAAAAATATCTGATTGAACTTCAAATACCGCTGGAACATACATGATTGTACAGACTTTGAAATATCCCGCTAAAATGGATGGCATTTTATATTTTTCCCTGTTGCATCTCACATGGTGTGAGGTCTTATACTTGATTTACCAGCAAAGCAAGGAGGAAAAATATGACCTATCAATTAAAAGCCATTGGCAAAGTAAAGAATGATGAAAACGGCACATGTATTCAGTTAGAGCCGGGGTATATTCCCGGACTGCAAGCCTTAGAGGGGTTCAGTCACATCAATGTTCTCTGGTGGTTCAGCGATTGCGACAACGACGCAGGCCGGAATGAATTACAGACAGAACAGCCCTATCAAGGCGCACCCGAAGTCATGGGTGTATTTGCGACACGATCTCCTGCGCGTCCGAACCCGATTGCATTAACAGCGTCCGAAATTATCAATATTGATTTCACCAAAGGCATGATTCGTGTTGCATTCATTGACGCAAACGACAATACACCCGTACTCGACATCAAGCCCTACACTCCAAGTTTTGACAGGGTTGAAATGCCCGGTGTTCCCACATGGTGCAGAGAATGGCCGAAAAGTACAGAAGCGTCCGGCTGTTTCGATTGGGGACAGGTGTTCAACTTTTAAGGGGGCGGCTTATGAAATTACAGGATTTTGTTCAGGATAAACCTATTCTTGAAGCGGAGCAGCTTATCCTGCGCCCTCTGCGAAAAGAAGATGTTGCAGATTTGAAAGAATGGCTGGGAGACAGTTCCGTTTACCGGTATTGGGGCAAACGTCCCGGAAAAAACGACTTAAATCCCGAATTACTTTTTCAAAAGCCAGAGAAACCTACGAAAAGTTTTCATTGGGGTGTTGTCCACAAACAGGATAATAAAGTGATTGGCGATATGTGGGTATATCTCATTGAGAATGACCGCATGGCAAAAGTTGCATTTCGCCTTTCACCTGTCTATCAAGGGAACAGACTTATGACAGAAGCGCTGGCGAGAGCAGCTATCTTCTGTTTTGAAGAAACGGAATTACAGCGTTTATGGGCTGATGTTCATGTACAAAATATTGCATCGTATAAAACTTTGGAAAAAGTAGGCTTCAAGCGTGAGGGACTTATCCGCGAGGGTAAGATGGTAAACACATACTGCGATTACTATTTGTACGGTATGACTAAAGTTGATTATATTGAAATCACCGATAAGGGGCTACCTCCTTACGAGCGTTGCGAACGCTTTTTCCGAAAGAATTAAATCCATATAGCCCCAATCTGTCGGACGGCGGCAAAAGAAAAAAGCCGCTGCCCGGCAGCTTTTATCCCATGTCCTGATTTTTACGGCGGTTTCGAACAAAAATTTTTTGAAATTTGCGAAGGATTTTGTTTTGTCATACGACTACCTTTTCAGAAGCTGTTAGTCGGCTTCGGAAAGGGGATGTAAATTTGGACACACAAATTCTTGCCGTAGAACATTTGAATAAATGTTTCGGTAAAGCCGAGATATTGCATGATGTGGATTTTTCGGTTTCAAGAGGTGATGTGTACGGCCTTGTCGGACAGAATGGCGCTGGCAAAACTACACTGTTGCGCTTAATTGCGGGCCTAATGAAACCCACGAAAGGCAATATTCTCTGTTATATGGAAAAGGATTATATCGGCTATCTGCCCCAAAGCTGCCGATTCGATGATGGGCAGACTGTCACCAGCACCATTTCCTTCTTTTCCACATTGAGAAAAGTAGATAAGGACGAGGGCATTCTACTCTGTAAAAAGCTGGGGCTGGACATGAACAAAAAAGTAAAGCACCTTTCACCGGGGCAGCAGAAGAAGCTGCAAATGGTAATCGCTATGATCGGTGACCCCGACTTTTATATTCTGGACGAACCAACCGCGGGACTTGACCCCAGCGCGACCTTTGAAATGAGCAAACTCATACGGGAACTACACGAGAAAGGGAAAAGTATTCTGCTGTCCTCCCACATTTTGCAAGATATGGACGCAATCTGTACGAATGTAGCTATCATGGAAAGTGGAAGTCTGATTTATGACCGGGAATTGGAAAGTAGTTATATTGTGAGTACCAGCCCTTTGCCGGAAGAAGTAATGGTAGCATTGGAGGGAAGATATTCACTAGGTATCAATGCAGATCATACAACACTACACGTTAAGACCGACAAAAAAGGTGTTGCCAGATTGGTGAAAATACTTGTGCTCCAATCTGTTGATATTTACGAAGTAACACGCTCCAGCGTCAAAAACGTAGTACAGGAGCAGCTTCACATGGTTGGGGAGGTGTAAGCATGAGAGCAACGATTTTTGACTTGACAAAGCGCGATTTGAAACGGGCTTTGAATCTGCGTACCTTTGGAATATGGATTGTAATGGCGGCAATAACTGTATTCTTTTTCTTCACTTCCAATGGGAAACGCGAACTTGTAGAGAATGGCCATGTTGAATTTATGGCGGTGTTCCTACCTATGATTATCTTTGGGGCGTGGGCTGTCATGTCCGTATATTTTGATTTGGTATCTTCTGACCGGGAGCATAATGTGTTAGACTGTATTCTGTGTTCCGGCGTTACCAAGGGGCAGATATTCACAGCGAAGATTATCACAACCATTACTGTATCGCTGTTTTTGTCCTTTCTTTATCTTGCGCCTATTACCGCAGTTATTGCCAGCCTAAGTGACGTAGCAACTGCGGGAACCGTTGGAAAATACCTGCTTCCATTATGGGGATGTATTATGGTATTTGCTGCATTGGGTATAATGATTTCCGTTCTAGCCCGCTCCTCGAAGGCATCCATGATTTGGAGTTTAGCAAGTGGCTTGATTCTTATGCCTCGCTTCTTTGTCCTGATTCCAGAGGGGATTGGAAAGGTGTTCCATCTTTCGGCAGAAACAGTTGACAATATCAGCATGATTTCGCCCGGTATTATGATGGAGGCTCTATCCAATCCTGCCAATACGTCCAGTTGGTCGATTGCCACAATAGGATTTACGATTGGTACGGTTTCGCTTTTTGCGATAGCCGGTTTTACATTTTCACGTCAAGACGAGTATAATTATGGCGAATAGGGAGGAAAATGCACAATGAAAACACTCAAAAAAATTTTTCTGCTGGGTATGGCAGTATTAATGATTACTGTTTCTCTCGCCGGGTGTGGCCAGACCAATACGGTCGAGGGACTTGTGGTATCGAATGAACTGTTTATGGAAAAAGATGATATTGAGGGCGCTACGCAGCCCGAACAGGTTTCTGTGGGGGAAGATGTCTATGCCTGTGTGTATTTTATCGAATCCCCAAAGGGCATGGAGTACACTGGGAAATGGTACATCGACGACGAAGAGGTAAAATCCGATCCGCAAGAAACTACCACGGATATGTCTGGTGCTATTGTTTACCGATTAGAAGCGGACAGTGTAAAAGAAGGAATCCTAAAATTTGAAGTAGTCTACAACAACGAGATTCTAAGCTCAAAGGAGCTTATCGTCAAATGAGGTATGCCTATGAATCAAGCCAAAGAATCAAAGACGCAGAACTTTATATCAGTATACAATAATCATATTGACGAAATATACCAATATGTTCTTCTGCGTACTGGCTTTGATGTTCCTCTGGCTGAAGATATAACGCAGGATATTTTTCTTGATGTGTTTAAGGGACTGCGAAGTTTCAAAGGATTATGTTCAGAAAGAACATGGATTTTTAAGATTACCAAGAACAAACTGTTTGACTATTATCGAAAACAATATAGGGAAAAAGCTGAAATTCTTGCTCTTGACAATCAGATGGCCGATGAACTAATTGACCCGAAACAAAGCATTGAGGAACACCTGCAAGTTATCTTTGAGAGCCAGCAAGTGAAAGAATGTCTAAGCCAGTTACCACAACAATATCGGATTTTGCTTTTACTCAAATACGTTGAGGAAATAAGCGTTAAAGAAATCGCACAAATAATTGATAAGTCTCCTAAGTCCGTGGAAAGTATGTTGCAGCGAGCCAGAGGCGCATTTATCAAACAGTATCAGGAAAAGGAGGGACTACAAAATGGGAAAGAACAACGACCCGTTGAAAAACGCATTCGACGTGCTGAAAGAGATTGACCGGCCAACAGAGCAGCAAAAGGATAAAATGCTGAACTATATTTTGGCGGAAAGTAGGCAGGAAACTTCCCTACGGGGAAAAATCATTGATTTTATTACTGTCTATCCGTGGAGGTTTGCTTTTGGCGTTTCCACCGTTCAGGCGGTGATATGCACACTCGTTTTTGGAACCCAATACACAAACTTGTTCTTGAGTATCTTCGGAGGTTAAGCTATGAAAAACTTTTTAGAAGCTCTAAACAGACCTGCCGATGCTTACCGACAGCAGCGTAAAGTCGTGGCATGGCTGCTTGTGGCAATTACAATTTTTATAGTCACCATCTTAGACCCTATCCTGCGGAGTTTTGCTGAACCAGAATACCATATTGATGTGTTCTACATTCTCCGCACAACTCTGTGTGGTATTGCGAGCTACCTTTTGATAAGTTCTGTTCTGTGGCTTATCTGTAAATGTTTTGGTAGTAAAATACCATTATCCAACTATGTTAATACATGGGGTATTTCCTTTTTCCCAAATATCGTTTGTTCC
Organism: uncultured Lachnospiraceae bacterium; assembly: GCA_910588285.1. Classification (GTDB taxonomy): domain Bacteria; phylum Bacillota; class Clostridia; order Lachnospirales; family Lachnospiraceae; genus 14-2. The sequence goes on along the minus strand of CAJUQB010000137.1, from coordinate 1,905 downwards.
CTTGTGGTAGCTATTACGGAAGTTTATTTCTATGTATTCTGGAACAATGCACTAGTTGGCATGATTTTAAGTATTGTTTTTGTGGGAATTTTAATTTGGAAAATTACCTTGTATGTGATTTTTCTACGAGAGGTTGCTGAATTACAACGCGGAAAACTAATAGGGGCTTTTATATTGGTCGCAGCAATAATTGTAGTTTTAGCTGCACTCAATGGTTATGTAGGACTAAAGACCCCAATCCTCTAAGCAAGAGAATCACTCGGAAAGAAAAAAGCTACATCGGCCAGTTGTACAATAATGGAAGGGGTGGTGATATGGGAAATTAGCTGTATTTGATATATCTGAGTCGGGCAATAAAATTGCAGAAAAACTGCTTGTGATGTTAAATACCAGACAGCAGCATGAAATGGTGAATTATCTCCTTAATCTAAAAAAACAACAGAAGAATCCTGCTGACAGCCCATTCACCATTTCCGAAACTAATAAGGGGCAGGCAGTCATTGATGAACCGTTTACAGAGATTCGCATGGGTGATTTATACTTCTGCCAGGAGCAGCGACTTGTATATATTGGCGAGCAGGAAATCAAATTAACGGCTAAGGAATTTGACATCCTTGCTTTGTTAATCGCTCACCCAAAGCGGGTATTTACTTATGAGCTGATTATGGAATTGGTCTGGAATGAGGATTATTCGCTCTATTCCCGAAAAGCAGTCAATAACCATGTGAGTAATCTGCGAAGAAAACTGAGAACTACACCTGATTCCCCGGACTACATCAAAAGTGTTATTGGCGTTGGTTATAAATTTGAAGTATTGTGATAAAGGCCATGAGACGATTTTATTTGTCTTGTGGTCTTTATTATTATGGGGTTCTTTTGTAAAATCCGTTCGAGGCCATGATTACCTCAAAATACATTTTATATAAGCCTTACCAAAACTATGATGTTTCGGGAAAGAACATAGAATTTGCCCCTGTATAATCTCCCCAAAAGGAGGCTGATGAAGGATAAGCCTTCTGCGCTTCCTTTTCGGGGAGGGCTGATAAATGCTGCCAAAGGGGAATATTCAACAGAAAGGTTATTTTGCATATAGAGCTTTATGCGCCGTAATCCATGTGGTGTGGATTGCGGCGTTTTTAAGTTTGATCGTATTTGAAGAAATACATTATCATACACCTTTCTGCGCGCCCATTCTTCTATGGGCGCGTATTTCATATATAAGCGGCTGTTACAACAAGGGTTGTCCGCACTGCCGCTCCCCACCCTCTGATTTCGATTTTGCTTACCAACCTAAAAAATCGAAATTGGAGGAATTACCCATGAAAGAAATCAATCTGCGGGATTACTACCCGTTTTATACACAGGACGTTATTGTTGAAGTGCCGGATGAAGTGGCCGATCTGCTTCGGGAATACAAATTAAGCGAGGCAGCGCATTTTCTGCGTACATACCGACATAAAGCATATTTTTCCTTGGACTATGACAAGAATGTTGAACATGATGCCCTTGTGATCGTGCTGACACCGGAAGATATTCTGGCCCAGGAGGAAGAACATGCGAGGCTATACCGTGCCATTGCCTTGCTGCCTGAAAAGCAGCGAAACCGGATATGCTCGCATTATCTGCTTGGCATGAGCCTTTCGGAAATTGCCAAAAGCGAACACTCGGCGGTAAGCTCTGTGCATGAAGGAATCCAGCGCGGACTCCGGCGTCTGAAAAAAATTCTGGAAGAAATTTGATCCAGCCCCCGAAAATAACCCTCAAAAATGAAATGAATAATAGAGGGACATATTTTTAGGCAGGACAAGCCTGACGGGTGTGGCCGCATAGCACAAGCTCTGGTCCACCCAACTGAAAAACTGTCATAACTGCCACGCCCCTCGCTTGCTCCTTGACAACCGAATA
>CAJUQB010000136.1 GCA_910588285.1 uncultured Lachnospiraceae bacterium | reverse complement strand
CAGAAAACACTGACTATGGAGCAGATCCAGGTTCTGCTGGAAAAGAGCAAAGATACCCCGATCCATATGCAGGTGTTGTTGAATGTGCTTATGGGGCTCCGCAGGTCCGAGATCAATGGTGTAAAATATTCGGATGTAGATTATATCAACCGCACCTTAAAGGTGGAACGCCAGCTGGGGAAGATACATAATGCAGTAAAGGAAGATTTTGCCCCGAAAACTTTTACGAAACAGGAAGTGGGATTAAAAACAAAATCCAGTTACAGAGAGATTCCGATTCCTGATTATGTCTTTGAGGCAATCTTAAAGGAACGGCAGGTTTATGAGAGAAACAAAAACCGTAGAAAGAGAGAATTTCAGGATTTGGGATATATCTGTTGTTCCACCCTTGGCAGGGCAAGGAGCAAAGGATTTCATTGCAGGTATTACAAGCAGCTTCTTGCCGAAAACGGCTTACCGGATATTCGCTGGCACGATTTGCGCAGCACATACTGTACACTCCTGCTAAAAGAGGCATTCAACCCAAAGGCGGTATCAAAACTTATGGGACATGCAAAAGAACTCATAACAATGGATGTTTATGCTGATAATAGAGGTATCATAGCGGATGGTGTACCAGAAATAGAAGAGTATATGAAGGAAGTATTACCAAACAAGGAAGAGATAGAAAGCTTTAAAAAGGAATTGTTGGAGATTGTAGTAGATGTAACAGAGTTTCTTCAGGATACAGGATAAAAAGAACAAAAGTTCGATTTTCTATCTATACAAATTTAGTGATTTGTGGTAAGATAAAAAAGCTCTTTCAGTGCTGTTTTGTCCATATGGAATTACAGAGGTACGCTGAGTTGCAAAAACAGCAAATTGTGAACGGGATTCGTCAAGGGCTTGTTTTGCTCCGATTTGAGTAAACGCCATGACGAAAATGAAATATTCCTTGACGAATTTGTGGCATATACGCATCTTTTTTTACTATGAATTTTGGAGGTGGTATTTGTGCAAACTGCACAAAAATTATTCGAACTTCACAGCGAATACAAGCCCACCGGCGACCAGCCCCAGGCCATAGAAGCCTTGGTCAATGGGTTCCGGGAAGGCAATCAATTCCAGACTTTACTGGGTGTTACGGGCTCCGGAAAGACCTTTACCATGGCCAACGTGATCGCACAGCTTAACAAGCCGACTTTGGTAATAGCGCACAATAAGACATTAGCGGCACAGCTCTATGGTGAGTTCAAAGAGTATTTTCCGAGTAACGCAGTGGAATATTTTGTGTCCTACTACGACTACTACCAGCCGGAAGCCTACGTGCCCTCCTCAGACACCTACATTGCCAAGGATTCCTCTGTCAATGAGGAGATTGACAAGCTGCGCCTTTCCGCCACCTCGGCCCTGATTGAGCGCAGGGATGTGGTGATTATCTCCAGTGTCTCCTGCATCTACGGATTGGGCGAGCCGGAGAACTTCGAGAAAATGATGGTGTCCCTGCGCCCCGGGATGCAGCGGGACCGGGACGAGGTGCTGCGGAAGCTGATTGATATTCAATATACCAGGAATGACATGGATTTTCACCGGGGAACCTTCCGGGTGCGGGGGGATGTGGTGGAGATTTTTCCGGCAGACCGGGGGGAGACGGGGATCCGGGTGGAATTTTTCGGGGACGAAATTGACCGGATTACAGAGATTGATATCCTGACCGGGGAGATCAAGAGCCGGAGGGAGCATGTGAGTATTTTCCCGGCCTCCCACTATGTGGTGCCCCAGGAGACCATTCATAAGGCGACCATTGAGATCGAGAAGGAGATGGAGGAGCGGGTCAGGTTTTTTAAGAGTGAGGACAAGCTCCTGGAGGCGCAGCGCATTGCGGAACGGACCAACTTTGACATAGAGATGCTGCGGGAGACAGGCTTTTGCAGCGGGATTGAGAACTATTCCAGGCATCTCACCGGATCGGCCCCGGGAGAGCCGCCCAAGACCCTTTTGGATTATTTCCCGGATGAGTTTTTGATAATTGTAGATGAGTCCCATATCACGATTCCACAGGTGCGGGGCATGTATGCCGGGGATCAGTCCCGGAAAAGCACCTTGGTGGACTACGGCTTCCGCCTGCCCTCAGCCAAGGATAACCGGCCCTTGAATTTTGAGGAATTTGAGAGCAAGATTGACCAGATGCTCTTTGTGTCGGCAACCCCCAATGTATATGAGAAGGAGCATGAGCTCCTCCGGGCAGAACAGATTATCCGGCCCACCGGGCTTCTTGACCCCAGGGTAGAGGTACGGCCGGTGGAGGGGCAGATCGACGACCTGATCGGTGAGGTCAATAAGGAGGCAGCCAACCACAACAAGGTGCTGATCACCACCCTCACCAAGCGGATGGCGGAGGATCTTACCGATTATATGAAGGAAGTGGGCATCCGGGTAAAATACCTCCACTCGGATATTGACACGCTGGAGCGGGCGGAGATCATCCGGGATCTGAGGCTGGATGTATTTGACGTTCTGGTGGGAATCAATCTGCTGCGGGAGGGCCTGGATATCCCGGAGATCACGCTGGTGGCGATCCTGGATGCAGATAAGGAGGGGTTCCTGCGGTCCGAGACCTCGCTGATCCAGACCATTGGCCGGGCGGCCCGCAATTCCAATGGGCATGTAATTATGTATGCGGATACCGTGACGGACTCTATGCGGGCAGCCCTGGAGGAGACAGAGCGGCGCCGCAGCCTTCAGGAGGCATACAACAAGGAGCATGGCATTACACCTAAGACCATTGAGAAGTCTGTCCATGACCTGATCGCCGTTTCCAAGAAGGTGGCCAAGGAAGAGTATGAGTTTAAGAAGGATCCGGAATCCATGAGCCGTAAGGAGCTGGAGAAGGTGATCGCAGATGTACAGAAGAAGATGCAGCATGCAGCGGCAGACCTGAACTTCGAGGCAGCGGCCGAGCTGCGTGACAAGATGATTGAATTAAAATCCATGCTGCGTGATTTGTAAATAGAAAGATGAGGAAGAAGCGATGATGGAAGAGAAGCAGTATATTAAGATACGGGGAGCAAATGAGAACAACCTGAAAAGCCTGGATGTGGATATTCCAAGAAATGAACTGGTGGTGCTGACCGGATTGAGCGGCTCCGGCAAATCCTCCCTGGCCTTTGATACCATATATGCGGAGGGGCAGCGCAGATATATGGAATCCCTGTCCTCCTATGCCCGCATGTTCCTGGGGCAGATGGAAAAGCCGGATGTGGAGAAGATTGAGGGCTTGTCCCCAGCCATTTCCATTGACCAGAAGTCCACCAACCGCAATCCCCGCTCTACCGTGGGGACAGTGACTGAGATCTATGACTATTTCCGGCTTCTGTATGCCAGGATCGGGATTCCCCACTGCCCTAAGTGCGGCAAGGAGATTAAGAAGCAGAGCGTGGACCAGATGGTGGATCAGATTATGGCCATGCCGGGACAGACCAGGATCCAGCTTTTGGCCCCTGTGGTGCGGGGGCGCAAGGGAACCCATCAGAAGATTTTTGAACAGGCCAAGCGCAGCGGCTATGTGCGGGTTCAGGTGGACGGAAGCCTCTATGAGCTGACCGAGGAGATTGCCCTGGACAAGAATATCAAGCATAATATTGAGGTTGTGGTGGATCGTCTTGTGGTGAAGGAAGGCATCCAGAAGCGTTTGACGGATTCCCTGGAAAGCTGTATGGAGCTGGCGGAGGGGCTGGTGACAGTGGATGTGATTGACGGGGAGAATATCAATTTCTCCCAGAGCTTTTCCTGCCCGGACTGCGGCATCAGCATTGATGAGATCGAGCCCAGAAGCTTTTCCTTCAACAACCCCTTCGGCGCCTGCCCCACCTGCTTTGGCCTGGGCTACAAGATGGAATTTGATGAGGATCTGATGATTCCGGATAAAAGCTTAAGCATTTCACAGGGGGCTATCCAGGCGATGGGCTGGCAGTCCTGTACGGACAAGGGCAGCTTCACCTACGCGATTCTGGACGCCCTCAGCAAGGAGTACCAGTTTTCCCTGGATACCCCCTTTGAGGAGTACCCCAAGAAAATCCATGATGTTCTCATCTATGGAACCAATGGCCATAAGCTGAAGGTTCACTATAAGGGCCAGCGGGGGGAGGGCGTCTATGACGTGGCCTTTGAGGGCCTGCTGAAAAATGTAGAACGGCGGTATCGGGAGACCTCCTCGGAAACCATGAAGCAGGAATATGAGACCTTTATGCGGATTACGCCCTGCAGCGACTGCAAAGGCCAGCGGCTGAAAAAGGAATCCCTGGCAGTTACGGTTTCCGGAAAGAATATTCATGAAGTAACCTCTATGTCAGTGGCTAAGCTCTATGAATTTCTGGGAGGGCTTGCGCTCAGCAGCCAGCAGAAGCTCATAGGAGCACAGATTTTAAAGGAAATCAAGGCCAGGGTGAAATTTCTGATGGATGTGGGCCTGGATTATTTGACGCTGTCCCGGGCCACCGGGAGCCTGTCGGGCGGGGAAGCCCAGCGGATCCGGCTGGCTACCCAGATCGGCTCCGGGCTGGTGGGGGTTGCCTATATTCTGGATGAGCCCAGCATCGGGCTGCATCAGCGGGACAATGACAAGCTGCTGGCCACGCTGAAGCATCTCCGCGACCTGGGGAATACCCTGATTGTAGTGGAGCATGATGAGGATACCATGCGTGAGGCGGATCACATTGTGGACATTGGCCCGGGAGCCGGCTCTCATGGCGGCATGCTGGTGGCTCAGGGAACGGCGGAGGATATCATGAAGTGCCGGGAATCGATCACCGGGGCATATCTCAGCGGCGAATTGAAGATTCCGGTGCCAAAGGCCAGGCGCAGTCCCACCGGCTTCCTTAAGATAAAGGGCGCCTGTGAGAATAACCTGAAGAATATCAATGTAGATATTCCCCTTGGCGTCCTGACCTGTGTTACCGGGGTGTCGGGCTCCGGCAAGAGCTCTCTTACCAATGAGATCCTGTACAAGCGGCTGGCCAGGGACCTGAACCGGGCCCGCACCATTCCGGGCAGGCATAAAGAGATTCAGGGCCTGGAGCAGCTGGACAAGGTGATTGATATTGACCAGTCCCCTATCGGACGGACGCCACGGTCCAACCCTGCTACCTATACCGGGGTCTTTGACCAGATTCGTGATTTGTTTGCAGCCACGCCGGATGCCAAGGCAAAGGGCTATAAAAAGGGCCGGTTCAGCTTTAACGTGAAGGGCGGACGATGCGAGGCCTGCGCCGGGGACGGTATCCTGAAGATCGAGATGCATTTTCTGCCGGACGTATACGTGCCCTGTGAGGTATGCCAGGGGAAGCGCTATAACCGGGAGACACTGGAGGTCAGGTATAAGGGGAAAAGCATCTATGACGTGCTGGATATGACCGTGGAGGAGGCCCTGCCCTTCTTCGAGCATGTGCCCTCCATCCGCCGGAAGATCGAGACGCTCAACGATGTGGGGCTGTCCTATATCAAGCTGGGGCAGCCCTCCACAGAGCTGTCAGGAGGAGAAGCCCAGCGGATCAAGCTGGCTACGGAGCTGAGCAAGCGCAGCACGGGCAAGACGATTTATATTCTGGACGAGCCCACCACAGGCCTCCACTTTGCCGATGTGCACAAGCTGACAGAGATCCTTCAGAAGCTGACAGAGGGCGGCAATACCGTGGTAGTGATCGAGCATAATCTTGACGTGATCAAGACAGCGGATTATATTATTGATATGGGACCCGAGGGCGGCGACGGCGGCGGAACCGTGATTGCAAAGGGGACGCCGGAGCAGGTGGCGCAGATCCCGGCCTCCTACACCGGACAATATGTAAAGAAATACCTTCAGGCAGAATAGACGTAGGAAGCAGGCAGAGGAATACCAGACTTTCATAGAAGGTTCGGGAAGGGCATGAAAAAAGCACGTTTGACAACGTGCTTTTTTCCTACGTTGGAGAACACAACACAAAGAAATTATATAGTAAAAGGCCATACAGGCCGGATTTTTGGGGAGTACCCCGGCGGCTTTCACCGCCGGGGCATGAGTTATGAAAAATTATATTAGCTTATCAGCTAGTACATGTTCCAGTATAACGGCAGTTTGTGACGACTGTGTGAATAGAAACGAAAAATTCTCCAAACAAAATAAAATATTTCTAAAAAAAAACAAAAAGATTTTAAGAAATTATGAAGAATGCATGGAAAATAATATTTTGGTAAAAAAAGCTTTGAAAAATGGCATTTATTGTATATAATAATGATACGAGAGCCATAACAGGCTCTGTTGTGGTGCTTACATTTATAGAAAATATGTTTATATCTGTGGTTTGAGGCAATAATATATAAAATGTAACCATCATATGTATCATATGGATGGCAAAATGGATGACGAAGAAGAGGAAAGGGGACAAAGCATGGTTTCGACAGATATCGGGATTGATTTGGGTACAGCCAGCATACTGGTTTATATTAAAGGAAAAGGCGTGGTATTAAAGGAGCCGTCAGTTGTGGCGTTTGATCGTGATACCAATAAGATAAAGGCAATCGGGGAAGAAGCAAGGCTGATGCTGGGAAGAACCCCGGGGAATATAGTGGCAGTGCGCCCGCTTCGCCAGGGGGTAATCTCTGATTATACGGTGACAGAGAAGATGATCAAGTATTTTATCCAGAAGGCTCTGGGGAAGAAGAGCTTCCGCAAGCCGCGCATCAGCGTGTGTGTGCCCAGCGGGGCCACAGAGGTGGAGAAGAAGGCTGTGGAGGACGCTACATTTCAGGCAGGGGCCCGGGAGGTGTCGATTATTGAGGAGCCGATTGCAGCGGCCATTGGGGCAGGTGTTGATATTGCCAAGCCCTGCGGCAATATGATTGTTGATATTGGAGGCGGTACGGCGGATATTGCGGTGATCTCCCTGGGCGGAACGGTAGTCAGTACATCCATCAAGATTGCCGGGGATGATTTTGATGAAGCCATTGTCCGTTATATGAGGAAGAAGCACAACCTCCTGATCGGTGAGCGGACGGCAGAGGATATCAAGATCAAGATCGGAACCTGCTTCCCCCTGGCCCAGAATGAGACCATGGACGTGCGGGGGCGGAATCTGGTAACCGGTCTGCCCAAGACAGTGGCAGTGTCCTCAGAGGAGACAGAGGAGGCGCTGCGTGAGGCAACCCTGCAGATTGTGGAGGCTGTACACAGCGTGCTGGAGAAGACCCCGCCGGAGCTGGCGGCAGATGTGGCGGACCGCGGGATTATTCTGACCGGGGGCGGCGCACTGCTGCGGGGACTGGAGGAGCTGATTGAGGATAAGACAGGCATCAATACCATGACAGCGGAGGAGCCCATGACCTGTGTGGCCATTGGAACAGGAAAATATGTAGAATTCCTCTCAGGAAAAGTGGATGACTAGCCGATATATAGATATAGGGTGATGCTATCCCTCATACACGGAAGTAATATCTGGAACGGATTCCTTCAGGATTCATATTATAAAAGGGGAACAGGACATGGTAAAAGGATTATATACAGCCTACACAGGGCTGCTGAACCAGCAGAACCGCCTGGATGTTTTGACGAATAATCTGGCGAATTCAGCAACCAATGCCTACAAGAAGGAGGGTGCAACTACCACTACCTTTGGCAATACGCTTGCGATTAAGATTAAGGATACCTCTGCATACGGACTGCCCAAGATCTTAGGGGAGATCACGCCGGGGGTGGAGATCGGGGAGACCTACCGGGATTATGGCCAGGGACCCTTTCGGGTTACGGATAACTGCTATGATGTAGCTCTGGATGGGGATGGATTTTTTGCCATCTCATTTACCAATAAGGCAGGAGAGACTTCTGTCAAGTATACGAGAGACGGTGCCTTTACGGTGAATGTCAATGGCTATCTGGTAACCAAGGATGGGGATTATGTGATGAACCAGGCAGGGGCAGCAGCCTCCAACCCGGGCCAGGCAAGCTTTATACGTCTGGATCCCAATGAGGAGGTTACCATTGACGAGCTTGGCAATATTTACCAGAATGATCAGGTGGTAGCCCAGCTGGGAATTGTGGATTTTGCAGATTATAATTACCTGGAGAAGTATGGCGAGAACCTGTTTCAGATGGTGGACGGCGGGCAGCTGCAGGCTTCCGGCGCCATTGTCAAGCAGGGCGTACTGGAGATGTCCAATGTGAATGTGGTGTCTGAGATGGTGGAGATGATTACAGTATCCAGGGCCTTTGAGGCGAATCAGAAGATTGTTCAGACCATAGATACCACACTGGACAAGGCTGTGAATAATTTGGGACGTCTCTAAGATAGCTGGAAGATAGGAGGAAACATATCATGATGAGATCTCTTTGGTCTGCGGCATCCGGAATGATTGCCCAGCAGGCGAATGTTGATACCATTGCAAATAATCTGTCCAATGTGAATACCACAGGTTATAAGAATGAAAAGGCAGAGTTCAAGACACTGCTGTACCAGAACATACAGACAAGGACCACAACAGCCAACGGGGAAGAGAAGCCCATCCCGGCACAGGTAGGCCTGGGCACCCGCGTCATGGCCATCACCTCAAGCTTTGGACAGGGCCCTCTGCTGGCCAGCGAGAGCAATACGGCATTTGCTGTCAGCGGAGACGGATTTTTTGCGGTCCGCCGTGAGGATGGGAATACATACTATACGAGAAACGGCGATTTTAAGCTCAGTATCGGGAACCAGGGCACGATGCTGGCCACTGCGGAGGGGTATCCGGTTCTTGATACCCAGGGACAGCCGATTATTTTTCCGGCAGAGGTGACTGGCAGTAACCTGGAGGTGGCATCCGACGGCTCCCTGGGCTACCGGGATCCCCAGAATAACTATGTTGCCCTGAACCGTACGGTTGGCTTATTCCAGTTCAATAATCCGGCAGGCCTGGAGAAGATGGGTTCCAGCTTATTTGCTGAAACAGCGGCTTCCGGCGCAGCCCTGAATGAGGCTACGGCGAACAATGTGCAGCGAAGCGAGCTCCGCCAGAAGTTCTTGGAGGGCTCCAATGTGCAGGTGGCAGACGAGATGGTGAACCTGATCATAGCCCAGCGGGCCTATGAGATGAATTCCAAGGCCATTCAGGCATCGGATGAGATGCTGGGGCAGGCGAATCAGCTGAGAAGATAATCCGGAGGATAAGAGATGAGTGTGACACTGGATAGTTTGAATTTATATAATAATACGGCGGCAAATGCGGCTGCGAATAAGACCAACAAGCTGGAGCAGACATTGAACGGGGATTTTTCCAAAGCATCGGATCAGGAATTGATGGATGTCTGCAAGGAATTTGAAGCATATTTTCTGGAGCAGGTATTTAAGGCCATGCAGAAGATGGTGCCGGAGTCAGATCATCAGTCCTCCTACACCAAGCAGATGCAGAGTTATTTCAAGGATGAGATGGTTCAGAAGCTGGCAAAGGATTCCACGGAGACCAATGGCCTTGGTCTGGCCCAGACGCTTTATGAGCAGATGAAGCGCAATTACAATCTGTAGGATCATAGGGAACGGTTGCAGTAAGGCTGTGCAGAAGGAGGAGATCCTTTTTCTGTGACAGCCTTTTGTTCATGGCAGCAGACTCTCCAAGAGCGGGACTTCTGCTGCATATCACAGCAGACTCCCCCAAGAGCGGGGCTTCTGCTGCAAATCACAGCAGACTCCCCCAAGAGCGGGGCTTCTGCTGCATATTACAGCAGAAGCCCTGCGGCATGGGGGGCAGAAGCTTTGGGAAGGAATATTTAGAAGTGGCGGTACTGGAAGGATTTGTGGAACATATCATATTTCGGAATGAAGAGAATGGCTATACAGTGCTGAATCTGATCAGTCAGGAGGACGAGATCACCTGTGTAGGCATTTTTTCTGTAATCAGCGAGGGAGAGAGTGTGGAATTGACCGGGGAATATACCAGTCATCCCTCCTACGGGGAGCAGTTCAAGGTGGAGAGCTTCCAGCCCAAGGCGCCGGAGGATGAGCTGTCCATTGAACGGTATCTTGGCTCAGGGGCGATCCGTGGCGTGGGGGCGGCGCTGGCGGCCAGAATTGTGCGCCATTTTGGCCCGGATACCTTCCGTATCATTGAGGAGGAGCCGGAGCGCCTGGCAGAGATTAAGGGAATCAGCCAGAGTCAATGAAATCCCGTATTGCTGCAGATAAATCATTGCATCCCGAAG
>CAJUQB010000135.1:2701-10293 GCA_910588285.1 uncultured Lachnospiraceae bacterium | reverse complement strand
ATAATTTTCAGCACTTTTCACAATGATTTAGAGGGGGGGAGTGAACAGTAACAAAAGCCTTATTTTATGCGGTATTTCCAGCATAATACATTTACATTTATTTCCAAATCTGGTACAATGTAGTTATAATGTTATAAATGGTAACTACATTATGGAGAGGTGGTATATATGCAGCTGTCATATCAGAAAAAGGGCAATTATACATATGCCAAAGTACCGGGTGAATCGTACCGCGAAAATGGCCATGTAAAAAAGCGCAATGCCATTTATCTTGGCCGTGTTGTCGACAAGGAAAACAATGTATTCTTTAACAAAGAACGCGGTGTGTTTACATATGATGCCATTACGGGCACCTATGGTGAGGCGGCTCCCACATTTCAGGGCAATCTGAAAAACGACCATCGAAAAAAAACAAACCTGATACTTGATTTTGGTGATTCATATTTTATAGATTCCCTGATCAGGATTATGCATTATGACGAGGTTCTGGAAAGCATCAGCTATCAAAATAAGGATACTCTCTGGGCTATGGCAGAGTACTATATTTTATCCGATAAAGCCAATTCACACGCTAATACATGGTACGATGGCAGTTTCGCAAATGTTCTTTACCCGGAAGCAGATATACATTCCCAGCGAATCAGCAGATTGCTTGATGAGCTTGGAAGGGAAGAGATACGCCGCTCTTATTTCAAAGCCCACATAAAGTGGCTGAAGGAGTATGTCTGCGATGACCCTGCCATAATCATCGACAGTACAGGCCTGCCTAATTCCATAAAAATGAATATGACGCAGATTAGTAACCACAACGGCAAAATCAGCAATGAAGCCAGGATGGTCACCGCAATACAACGGGACAGCGGGTACCCTATTATGTTCCGCGCTGTTCCCGGAAACATTGTCGACGTAACAACTTTATCTACCACAATAACCACCCTTGCCGAGTATGATGTACAAACTGATCTGGCCATGCTTGATGCCGGATATGTGTCCTTGGAAAATATGAAATCTCTTTTTTCGGCTGGTATAGAATTTGTTGCACGTCTTCCCGAAAAGAACAAGGATATCTACAACAGTGTTCTGGCTAAAGGGCTGGACGGTTTAAAGCGTTCCGAAAACCTGGTTGAATTTAACGGGCGTTACGTTTATGCAAAGCAGGTGGAATGCCCGGTTGACAAACATACGGCATATGCATATTTATGTTACGATGTCGATGCATCAGGCGACGAAAACCACAAAGCGATCAAATATTCCCACAAGAAAAGGAAAAGCGAGTGTGAAATGCATAAGCTTTTTGAAACATCAGGTTTATTCGTAATTATTTCGTCACTCCCGTACCAGCCGGATGATATTTTGACCGTATACTATACGCGGCAGCTGGTGGAGCAGTATTTTGATGTCAGCAAAGGTATTTCCAGGTTGACCCCTCTTCGCGTCCACAAGGAACAGAGAGTATTGGGGCATATGCTCCTAAGTCAGATAGCGACTACTATAAATCTTTACATTCAGAAGAAAATGCATTCTTCTTTTGAAAAAAGCGAAGAGATGTTTATGGGGCTTAGGAATCAAAAATGTATTGTATATGCCAGCCGGATTGTGACGAACGAAGGGCAGAGCGGAGCCACACAATACTACAACAAGTTTAAAATTAAATACCCAACATCCTTTGATACATCTGGAAATAAACCCAAGCCTAACTATGGCATAACAATCGGTTCAAAGGATTAAATGTAGTTACCAAATAGGGTGGAGAATTCAAGTTAAAGGAATGGTGGAAAAATGAAAAGTAAGCCTATAGTGATGGAACATTTTTCAACGGTTCATGCTTCTTTTCGTGTGGACCTTGCTTTTAAAAATAATATAACGCTTCTGATGGGAGATTCAGGTACAGGAAGGACTATGGTATTCTCATTTATCAGAGAATGTATGGCTATGAACCCCAAGCTCCTGTGTCTGAATTACCTGGATTACCAGAAAAATATCAAGGAAATGATCTTCCAGGCGGAAGGAAAGCTGATCGTAATTGACAATGCTGATATTTTGCTGGATGATGAAATAAGGAAATATATTTCTGTTGATGACAAAAATCAATATTTGATTATCGGAAGGAATCCTAAGAATCTCTTTGTTACGAAAGAGAATATGTACGAACTTGAGAGTGAAAAGGTTGGAGAACAGACAAAGCTTACGATTAGGGAATATCTGTAGAGGAAGGATGAATCGGTTTTGTCATGGCTTTCTGGCTTAGGAGCAGGAAACGAGAGATATCCGAAAGAGCTTCGGCACAGGGAGGAATTGTATGGCAGCACGGCTCGAAGAAACCATTAAGAATTTTTACGAAAAGAACCATATAAACTCGGAACTCTATACCGATTCCATGGAGGAAGCGTATATCTCGAACAAAAGATATGATAAAAAAATTGCCCTGCCTTCCCTGCAGAAGCGCGTAGAAGCATGGATCCGATTTTTTGAAAAGGAGGATCAGGAATACTTTCTTCAGCTTCTGGAGGGCTTTACATATATCACAAAAGAAACGCTGGCCTACCGGATCTATAACCTGTGCAGCAGTCTTTTCAAAAACCTTCTGGAAAAGGGCATTGACTATTCTGAGATCCTTTTTGTTGTGATTGAATCTCCTGAGGGAATCAAGTCAGGGGCAGATGAAATGGCAGTGAACATATGGAATATCAATCAGGAATTTGAGATAACAAAAAGGCAGATTATTACGGCATACAGCAAGGTGGATCAGAAGCTGGTGGAGGAGGCCAGGGCGATCATATTTTTGGATGATATTGCTGCTACTGGATTTACGATGTGCGGTCAGGTCAACGCTTTTTTCAAACGCTTTGAAGCCCTGTGCGATGATTCCAAGGTTTATTATTATACAAGCGTATTGGCTGCCAGAAATGCAATCAATTATCTGCGGAAGCATTTGGAGGGAAGGGCAGCGGCAGCCCAGCCCTTTTATCAGGAGGAGCAGATCATAAGGAGCGCCTTTCGGGGAGGCTATATTTTCGGCGGTGAAATTGTGAAGGAAGTGGAGCAAATGGTGCAGAAATATGAGGATCTCATCGACGCCTATGAAAGGGAGCATCCGGAAAAAACATTTTCCATGGGCTTCCGCCAATGTAAGCTGTTGCTGGCATTTCACTACGAAACCCCAAACAATACCCTGTGCAGCTTCTGGAAAGCCACGGATAAAAACCAACCTGTTTTTGTCAGAAGCGGGTATAGCAGGCTGTCTCTGGACCGCATACGGAAGCAAAAAATCCATATGCGGGAAAATGC
Organism: uncultured Lachnospiraceae bacterium; assembly: GCA_910588285.1. Taxonomy (GTDB): domain Bacteria; phylum Bacillota; class Clostridia; order Lachnospirales; family Lachnospiraceae; genus 14-2. Next base: position 7,005 of record CAJUQB010000135.1, on the reverse strand, counting down.
CTACTTATATCAATCCATCCATCAGGGAGGAAATAAATGAAAGCATACCATACATTGCTGTTGGCATATGTCGCTGCACGCCACAGGATAGATTATCAGCTGCTGGCAGAAGAGTTCCACGTTACGCCAAGACAGATTATGGGCTGGCTGGAGGAATTAAAGGACGGCGGATATATTGAGGCAGGAAATTCTGGATTTTACGTGACAGCTCTGGGAAGAGCCTGTCAATCCGCCAGCTGGAACAGCTTTGTGGGCAGCGCGGATCAGCCCGGTGAAGGCCCCTTTCGATGGGATGCATTATATATTCCTGAAAATTTTGATCCTGAATTTCCAGAATAGGATAGAAGGAAAGAAAAAAGTATGGTACAATAACCCAAAGAGTAGCTGGACCGAGGTGCATTCGCCTCCCTGGGCAAAGGCACTAACAGCGGAGGTAGAGCGAATTGCGCGCGCACTGCGTTTACTTACAATTTGCCCTACCTCCGCAGAAGTGCATTGTGATAGCAGGATTCTAAGAAAGCAGCTGCTCTTTTTTATGATATAGGAAATTCCTTCGGATTTCCTATATCTTTATTTCAAACGTATGTCCTATGAAATAAAACGCTTCGCGGGAATCGCACTGGGGCGGTAAGGAAAAAGGTCGAGAATTATGGATTATCTGCAACGCTTAAGAAATGAGATGCTTCAGAAGGGGACGTATGATATGGCATATATACAAAAATGCTTCTCATACGCAGAAAACCTGTTATCCAGAAATCTTCCGGTGCTGTTTGACGAAAACCATGTAAATGCAGTCCTGCGGATGTGGAATCTGAAATTTCCCTGTTATACGGTTTTTTGGATTACAGGGGAAAAAAGGAGCCGGGAGATAACAGCGCCCAGCAGGAAATTGAAGCTCCGCCAGAGATGGATCCTGGATGAAATTCTGGAAAAGGAACCAGTGGGCGCTTGCTGTCACGGCTTTGTGAAGGGAAGGTCCATTGTCACCAATGCAGGGGAGCATATCGGAAAAAAGCAGATTTTAGTCATGGACATCAAGGATTTTTTTCCGTCAATCAAAGAGCCGCAAATACTAAAAATTTTCCGTGATATGGGATATTCCGCCTCTGCTGCTGCGCGGCTGGCAGATATCTGCTGCTATGAGGGGGAATTGCCCCAGGGAGCGCCCACAAGCCCGTATTTGGCCAACCTTCGATGCAGGGAGCTGGATTCCCGGCTGGAGGAAATCGCCCTGCAATATGGAGTGACCTACACAAGATATGCGGATGATATGACATTTTCCGGGGACAGGGAGCTGGACTTTTTGATCCTGCTGGTGGAGCGGGAGCTTGTGCAGTACGGCTTTGCTTCCAATTGTGTAAAGACAAGAATTTATAGAGAAAACGACAGGAAAATAGTAACCGGCCTGTTGGTGAAGGAGGATGGCTTAAGGATTCCCAAGCAGTTCAAACGGAAGCTGAAGCAGGAGATTTACTATTGTAAAAGGTTTGGCGTTTCTACGCATCTGCAAAATACCGGAGGAGCAGCTTACGTGAATTTTCGGGAATATTTGTATGGAAAGGCGTATTATATCAAAATGGTAGAACCCCGGGAGGGGGAAATGTATCTGAGACAATTGGATTCTATTCCATGGTAGCCAAAGTTAGCCGAGGATAGTTGGGACTATCTGATACTGACTAAGGTTAGCCCGAATTTCCGCACACGGAATTTGGCTCTTGACAATTGATTGGCTGTCCGGTAGAATATATCTTCAACTGGAATTTGTACTGCAGATTTACATTTAGGAGGATTGAATCATGAAAATAGAACATTTGAAGAACAACGGGATTGATCTTGCAGTCGTTTCCGGTGACGAGATGATAATTACAGATACACAGTCAGCGCTGGATCTGGCAATGACTGTAAGGTATGAGACAGGCGCAGAGCGGATTGCCATTGACAAGCATGTGATATGCGGGGATTTTTTCATTCTCAGCACAGGGATAGCTGGCGAGATTCTGCAGAAGTTTATAAACTACCATGTGAAGGTGGCTGTTTACGGGGATTATTCCCAGTATACCAGCAAGCCGCTGAAGGATTTTATATATGAGTCAAATCATGGAACAGACTTTTTCTTTGTGTCAACGAAGGAAGAGGCCCTGCAGAAATTGACAGAGGCACAATAACAGGCACGTACAGATTCCGGTTTTTCTGTGGGTTGACACTGTATGGCGGGGGCTGTCGCACGAACGATGGAAATCGAGGGTGCGGCAGCCCCTTTTTTGTGATATAGGAAATTCCTTCGGATTTCCTATATCACAAAAAGCCCTCCGGGCAGGATGCGCACCTCGCGGAGGTGAAATTAGCCGTGAACGGCACCGCTCGGGCGCGAAGAATGCGCAGAGCGCATTCTTTTTATGCTGGGAGAAAATGGCAGGAAAATGGCGGGAATACGGGATTGACAAATCGTGTCTAATGTAGTAGAGTACCAATATAGACTAACGCATTAGACAAGGAGGGATACCATGGAAACACCGAAGATCTTTGAGAGTGAGTACCGTTTTTGCCTGATTCTGTGGGAGCATGAGCCGGTTACAACCGTAGCGCTTGTGAAGCTCTGCCAGGAACAGCTGGGCTGGAAGCGCACGACCACCTACACGGTGATCAAGCGTCTGGGACAGCGGGGGATACTGAGCAATGACAATGGCACAGTCACCTCCCTGGTATCCAAGGAGGAGGCACAGGCTTCGGAGATTGACGAGCTGGTTGAGAAGAAGTTTGAAGGGTCGCTGCCGGCATTTGTGGCGGCATTTACCAGGCGGCAGAAGCTTTCCGGCAAGGAGCTGGATGAGATGCAGCAGATGATTGACCGCATTCGGGAGGGAGGTGCATCGTAATGAAGCTTTTGGAAGAGCTTTTTCTGAAGATCCTGAACATGGGGATAGCGGCAGGCTGGCTTGTACTGGCTGTTCTGGTTCTGCGGCTTATTCTGAAACGGGCGCCCCGGTGGGCCAATGTAGTGCTCTGGGGGCTTGTGGCCCTGCGCCTGCTGTGTCCGGTTTCTCCGGAGAGCGCCTTGAGCCTGATTCCCAGCGCGGAGACAGTGAGCCCGGATATTATGATGGAGCCGCTGCCCGGAATTCAGACCGGCATCCCTGTTGTAAACCGGATTGTGAATCCGGCCATCCGCCAGTCCCTTGCACCTGTGCCCGGAGCCAGTGTGAATCCATTACAGATTTGGATTCCGGCGCTTGCGCTATTTTGGATTATCGGCGTTGCTGCTCTTTTGATCTATACGGCCATCAGCTACTGGCGTCTGCGCAGAAGCGTCGATACGGCGGTTTTGCTTCGTGACAATCTGTTTCAGAGCGAGCGGGTGGGAACGCCCTTTGTGCTTGGGATCTGCAAGCCGAGAATCTACCTGCCCTTTCAGATGGAGAGCCAGAGTCTGGAGCATGTGATTGCCCATGAGCAGGCTCATATCCGGCGCAGGGATCACTGGTGGAAGCCTCTGGGCTTTTTCCTGCTGGCCGTCTACTGGTTCCATCCGCTGCTGTGGATGGCCTATGTCCTGCTGTGCCGCGATATAGAGCTGGCCTGTGATGAGAAGGTCATCCGTGTGCTGGACAGCCGGCAGAGGGCGGACTATACCCAGGCCCTGCTGGCCTGCAGTGTCAGAAACAAAAGGATTGCCCCCTGCCCCCTGGCCTTTGGCGAGGTGGGGGTAAAGACGCGGGTGCGGTCAGTCATGAACTACAAGAAGCCGGCGCTGCAGATTGTAGCAGTGTCTATCCTGGCCTGCGCCCTCATGGCGGTCTGCTTCCTGACCAATCCCAGGGAGGCGGATTTTGATATCCGAATTGTGGTGCCGGCCCACAGCCAGGCGCCTGTGGTTTACTCGGAGGAAGAGATCTCTCCCACAAAGGATTATATCCGGATCACATCCGGCGAGAACCTGGGAGATACCGAGGTCTCCCTGAAGCCGGTGGAGGTCAGACAGGAAAATGCCTATGATGAGCCGGCTTATCTGACGCCTGGAATGCCGGTGAGGATGGAGGCCGAAAAGGGCGGGTGGTTCCGGATTGGCATTCAAATGCAGAATCCCACGGATGAGGATATCATTGTGTACGTGAATGTCCAAAATATTGAGGTGCGCATTCCAAGCGGCAGCCAGAGGGCAGTACAATGGTTTGATTATTCCCGGGATCCCTCGGGGATGGACTGGGATCAGGAGCTTACGGCCAGCCTTCCGGAGTTTCCGGGGGTGATATTTCAGTGTACGCCGGAACAGATTGTTGCTGTCAATTCCTCTGGGGGAGAGGACA
>CAJUQB010000135.1:0-2691 GCA_910588285.1 uncultured Lachnospiraceae bacterium | reverse complement strand
GGATTACCCTGATCGAGGGAATGCCGATCTGGAATGTTTACTTTTATGATCTTACAGGAGACGGGCGGCCGGAGCTATGTGCGTCCTTAAGCTTTGGGTCCGGGATGATTGATAACCGGGTTGTGATTTATGACTATGGGAAGGGTGCAAGCTATACATTGGAGGACAGGGGGGAGTATGATTATTATCTTCGGATGGATGAGAGGGACGGGTGCCTGTATGTAGATAAGAAGGAGTATGATACGGAGCGAAGGGCAGCGACCGGGAGGCTGGTGTTTCAGGAGGAGTGTATCGCAATCGGGGGGTGGTAATGGGGCAGACGGAAATTTTAGAAAATTGCTGAATATGGGTTGACATATTATTCCTACAAGCGTAATATTTGTATAAGCGAAGGGCATACCAAAGTGTTTCGTACATATAAATATTACGCTTGTAATATATGGAGGTTCATATGGCAGGAACAATCAAAAACAAAAGGAAGAAGAGAAGAGCCAGATATCACCTGCTTCTGGCTGGGCTTATTGGGACAATTGTCATAGGCGCGGCTGTGTGCGTGATCGGGCTCCTTGGAAGAGGAGGCAGAGAAGGAAGCAGAAGCAGCAGCACTCTGGCCCAGGGGGAAGGGCAGGGGGAGCAGCAGGAAGAGCAGGCAGATCCCTTTTCGCCGGAGAGCCTTCTGGTTCAATACATGAGATATATTCCGGAACAGGAATATGAGCAGATGTATGGGATGCTGGATGCTGAGGCATCGGGAAATATCAGCCGGGAGGATTTCATTCAGCGCAATTCGGCTATTTACGAAGGGATCGAGGTACAGAATATGGAGATCCAGGTAATTGGCTATGACAGAGAGCAGGAGACCGTGACCTACCAGACCTCCTTTGATACGGTGGCAGGGAATATCAGCTTTGAGAATGAGGCAGTGTTCCGAAAGGGCGAGAAGGGATATCAATTGGTGTGGAAGGATTCTCTGATATTTCCCCATTTAGGTGCAGCCGATAAGGTAAGGGTGTCTGCCACAGCGGCAAAGCGGGGAGAGATCCTGGACAGAAACGGCCGGATCCTTGCAGGAAAGGGCGTTGCGTCCACGGTTGGGATTGTTCCGGGAAAGCTGGAAAACAGGGAAGAGGCAATTTCGAAGGCAGCGGAGCTTTTGGGGCTTTCGCCGGAGACCATCGAAAAGAAATTGTCGGCACAGTGGGTAAAGGATGACCTGTTTGTGCCCTTGCAGACAATTGCAAAACTGGAGGATATCGGACAGCTCACCCTGGAGCCGGACGAGGAATATTTGCAGGAGAAGGAGCGCCAGGAGAAGCTGCTGGCAATTCCGGGGGTTATGCTGTCAGACACAGAGGTGCGGGAGTATCCCTTCGGGAAGGCGGCGGCACATTTGGTTGGCTATGTGCAGGGCGTTACGGCAGAGGATTTGCAGGAGCATGCCGGAGAGGGCTATACGGCCAACAGCGTGATCGGAAAAAGCGGCGTGGAGGGGCTCTTTGAAAAGGAACTGAAGGGTAAGGACGGATGCAGGATCTACATTGCGGATGAAAAAGGCAATGTGAAGCAGGAGCTTGCCAATGCGTTGGTGCAGCACGGCCAGACCATACAGCTTACGATAGATTCCCGGCTTCAGCAGACGCTGTATGAGCAGTTTCAGGAGGATAAGAGCTGTTCCGTGGCCATGGATCCCTATACCGGGGAAATATTGGCCCTGGTCAGCACTCCCTCCTATGACAACAATGATTTTATTATGGGATTCTCCAATGAGCAGTGGGCCCTGCTGAATGAGGACCCAAATAAGCCCATGTACAACCGCTTCCGGCAGGCCTGGTGCCCGGGCTCTGTATTCAAACCGATCACGGCGGCCATTGGTCTGGAGTCAGGGGCAGTCAATGGGGCGGAGGATTTCGGAAATGAGGGATTAAGCTGGCAAAAGGACGCATCCTGGGGCTCCTACCACGTGACGACCCTGCATGCCTACGAGCCTGTGGTTTTGGAGAATGCCCTGATATATTCCGACAATATTTATTTTGCCAAGGCGGCATTGAAGATTGGGGCAGAGAACATGGAGGGAGGTCTGGCGCAGCTTGGATTCGGGGAGGAGCTGCCCTTTGAGATTAAAATGGCAGGCTCCCAGTATTCCAACAATGAGCATATTGAGACAGAGATTCAGCTGGCCGACAGCGGCTACGGACAGGGGCAGATTTTAGTAAATCCCCTGCATCTGGCCTGCATCTATTCGGCCTTCTGCAATGAGGGCAATATCATAAAGCCATACCTGGTATACCAGAGCCAGCCCTCGGCTTCGTACTGGATTCCCGGGGCAATTGGCGCGGATACGGCCAGCCAGGTACTGGAAGCCATGAAAAAGGTGGTGAATGATCCCAATGGAACAGGATATGGCGCCCACCGGGAGGACATTGTATTAGCCGGTAAAACAGGCACAGCGGAAATCAAGGCCTCCCAGAACGATACCTCCGGAACGGAGCTGGGCTGGTTTGCCATCTGTACACCGGAGCGGACGGCAGAACGCCCCATACTGCTGGTCAGTATGACGGAGGATGTGAAGGGGAGAGGGGGAAGCGGCTATGTTGTGCAGAAGGCCAGCCAGGTACTGGAAGCGTGGTTTCATAGCCGCTAGAGCGTGTTTGAAAATTCATTCCCGCCATCTGCACGCCCCACTTTGCGGTA
>CAJUQB010000134.1 GCA_910588285.1 uncultured Lachnospiraceae bacterium | reverse complement strand
CATGCCGCCAAATTGCTGACGTTAGGAAGAACATCAAGGGGCTCTAAGATTCTTCACAGTCGCAAATCGGGATAAAATTTGTGCAATTTGCCAATCACAGTTTTGAAACGCCCTATGTGCCGGGCAGCTCATTATATATGGAGGACATGGAGGACAAAGAGATGAAAAAACAGCGTTCCATCAAGACAAAGGTACTGGTGCTCCTGTTGCTTCTGCAGATTCCGCTGGCAGCTGTGATTCTTATTTATAATCTGTACTTTGTCCGGTTTTACAATGAGCAGATTGCAGGAACCAACCGGAGCGCCCTGGGCTCCTGGTGCGGCGTTTTGGAGGGGGATCTGAAGCGCATGGAGGAACGTCAGCTGAACTATGTGATGATGAACGAGAATTTTAAGCTCCTGGCCTCCAGCCGCAGTATGCTGGACAGCCATCTGTATTCCTATAATGTGCTGCAGGAATACGGAGAGCTGATGAGAAATAATGATTGGCTCTATGGCTGTTACATCATTGACAATGATCACCAGGTATTTCGGGAGATCTATGGGATTACCAGGGATACTTACCAGCAGAAAAATGCCTTACGGCAGTTTTTCCGGGAATATGTAAAGGACGGCGGAAGTATTACGGAGCGCAGCTGGAAGGTTCTGGAGCAGAACGGACGAACCTACCTGTATCTGGTGAAGGGATACAGGGGAACCTACAGTGTGTACCTTGCGGATACGGATCTTCTGCAGCAGGAGGAGCTGCCCGGGGAACCCTCAAGGGGGATCGTCCTGCTCCATGACAATCAGCTGGTTGGGGAGCCGGATCCCTCCTGGCAGGACAGCATTGACTTCCGGGGCCAGGATGAGCCCTATTTTTCCGGCGGGGAACAGGAGTATCTGATCATTGAACAGGCGGTGGGAGGCTCTGTCCTACGGGCCGCTTATGTGATGAAGTACCAGGGGTTTTTCGGAAGCCTGTCCACCCTGCAGCGAGCGGGGAGTCTGTTTTCGATAGTTCTGGTATTTCTGCTGATTTTTCTGGGGTGCTACCTTTTGCAGCGGATGTTTTTCCGCCCGGTGGATATCCTGGTGGATACCATGAATTCCATCAAAAACGGGGAGCTGGAAACCAGAGCGCCGGAGGAGTTTTCCGAGAAGGAGTTTTTTGAAGTAAATAATACCTTTAACAATATGATTGAACAGATTCAGCAGCTCAAAATTGACTTTTACGAGAAGGAGCTGGATCTGAAGCAGACCCAGCTGAATTATTACCAGAGCCAGATCCGTCCCCACTTTTATGTGAACTGCCTGAAAAGCATCTACGGGCTGCTGGAGACGGGAAAGGATGCGGATGCACGCAGTTCTATTATCTATCTGTCCCGGCATCTTCGCTATATGCTGCGGGGCTCCACCATGGTGGTATCCTTGGAGGAGGAGCTCCAGTACGTGGAGAACTATATGGAGCTGCAGCGGATCGGTATGGCATATCCGCCGGAATGCGTCATAGAGCTTCCGGCACAGGCCAGGGGGGTTCAGATTCCGGCTATTTCCATTCTGTCCTTTGTGGAGAATACCGTCAAGTATGGGATGGACAAAAGCAGGCCCCTGAAGATTGGCATCCATATCAGTTATTTGAAGGATGGGGAAGGGGATTATCTGAATATCCATATTTCCGACAATGGAATTGGCTTTGAGGAGGAGCTGCTGAAAAAGCTGAACCAGTATGAGGTTACGGAGCGGAAGGGAGAATCTGTGGGCATTTATAATGTGATGCAGCGGTTTTGGCTGTATTTTGGCAGGGAAAATGTGTTGTTCGCATTTTCCAATATGGAGGGCGCCAATGTGGATATATTTATCCGGCTGGCGAATCAGGAAACGGCGGAGGATAGAAAATGAACATATTGATTGTGGATGATCTGCTCAGTGTCGTGGAGGGGATTGTCAAAGGAATTGACTGGGGGCAGCTGGGAATTACCGGGATTTATAAGGCATTCAATACCTATGAGGCCAAGGTGCTCATCAATAATCTGCAGATTGATATTCTCCTGACCGACATTGAGATGCCCGGGGAGAGCGGGCTGGAGCTGGTGGAATGGATCCGGCAGGAGCAGATGGACATGGAGTGTATTTTCATGTCCTCCCATGCGAATTTTGAATATGCTCAGCGGGCGGTGGAGGTAAACAGCTACAAATACGTCCTGCTGCCCTGCCCCTACGAGGAGATTGCCGGCGTTGTTTCCGGGGCTGTGGGCAGTCTCAGACAGCGCCGGGAGCAGGAAAAGCTGTACCAGTACGGGAAGATTCTGGCAGATGATATGTGGTTTGGCCATATGATGTTTTACAACTGCCTGGACCGGGAGAAGTGCAGGGAAGCGCTGCAGCGGCTGGAGGAGGTATCCGGTCTGGCTGCGGACAGCAGCGGCTACCTCTGCATACTGGATATTCTCAAATATGAGGATCGGCTGCAGCGCTGTGACGAACAGCTGCAGGATTTTATGTTCCACAACGTGATCTCCGAGCTTCTGGGGAGCGGCGGACAGAAGATCCTGCTGTGCCGGATCTCTTGCAGGCAGTATGTGTTCCTGGTTTGCGGCTCCGGGAGCCAAACCAGTGACATCAGCCAGTTCCGCCGTCAGATCCGGCTGGCAGAGGATGCGGTCCGCAATACCATGCAGATCCCTGTGATGATCAGCTTTGAGACGATTTCGGATCTGACAGAGCTTCCGGAGGCCTATGAGAGGCTGGGACAGAAGGCCGAGGCAGTGGAAGCGTGCAGGGAAGAGTCACAGGAGGCCGTGGGGAACGGGGATGTGATCGGGCAGGTGGTAAGCTATGTCCGGGAGCATATCAGCCAGGATATCAAGCGCAGCGACTTGGCGAATGTGGTTCATCTAAATATCGACTATCTCTCCCGAATCTTCAAGCGGGAGAAGGGCATTACCTTAAATGATTATATTATTCTGGAAAAGCTGAATGTGGCGGAGAACCTGTTAAAGACCACCCGGCTTCCCATCAGCCTGATTGCAACCAAGGTGGGATACAGCAATTTTTCTTATTTTTCCAAGCTCTACAAAAAGGTGAAGGGAAAAACGCCTGCAGAGGAGCGGACAGATTCTTAAGGGAGTCGTCCGCTCCTGCATTTTGATGGACAGGTATTGGGTTCTGGGCCAAAAAGTCGTTATTTTACCAGAACAAGGTCGCTATTTTGCTATTTCACGAAAAAAAAGTCCGTATTGATTGCCGGAAAAGTCGGTCATTTTACAGACATTCTATATGGAAGTTGTATATAATGATTCCATCAAAGAAGTTCCGCAGGCAGCTGCGGGAAGTATAAAGGAGGAACTGAATTATGAAAAGAAGATGGAAAAAACTGGCTTCCCTGGGAATGGCAGCCCTATTGTTCGGCTCCGTGCTGGCCGGATGCGGCGGGGACAGCGGTACAGAGAGCGGAAATGCCGGGGGAAATTCAGGAGCTGATAGTACTGGCGGCGGATCGGCCACCGGAGATCAGGAGCCGGGCGGCGATTCCGAGGGAACGGAAAGCGGCGGAGACGATATGGCCGAGTATTTTAAATCCAAGGATCATTATACCCTGAAGGTGATGGCCTTTGGGGATGCGGATACGGCAACCCTGGAGAAGATTTCGGCAGAGCTGAGCAAAATCACCGAGGAAAAGCTGAACTGCGATGTGGAGCTGACCAGGATCGGCTTTGCCAGCTATATGACACAGCTGAACCTGATGCTTTCTTCCGGCGATGAGCTGGATCTGTTTGTGCCCATGGCGTCCCCCATTGACTATGTGAACGCCGGGCAGATTCAGCCTCTGGATGAGCTGATTCCTGCTTATGCGCCAAATCTTAATGCAAGCCTTGAGGAGAAGGACTGGGTGACCCAGACCTTCAACGGAGAGATCTATGGAATGCCGGTGAACTCCGAGAAGGGCCAGACGCTGGGCTTTGGTATGCGCAAGGATATCTGTGACGAATTAAACATTGACTATGAGAATCTGGGTTCCTTTGACGACCTTCACGATGCCCTGGTGAAGGTGAAGGAAGCCCATCCCGATATGTACCCCATCGTATCTGGGGGCGGGGCAATGTTTGGCTCCGATGTGGCCCGTATCGGCCAGGATATGTGCGGCGATACATACAATCTGGCGGTTCTGGAGGATCCTTTTGATGAGAACGGCAAGGTGGTAAGCTGGTATACCACAGATCAGTTCCGGGAGACCTGCGAGATGATGTACAAATGGGCTCAGGAAGGGCTGGTTATGCCGGATGCTTCCACCAATACGGATCAGGCCAATACTCTGGTGGCGGCAGGCAAGGGCTTCGGCTATTTCCAGCACATGAAGCCAGGCTGGGAGGGCGAGCAGTCCAGGATGAACGGAACAGAGACTGTGGCCTGGCGCTATGGCACACCCACCTATACGGGAAGCGCTATTGGATGGTTTGTACCCACAGCCTCCGGGGATCCGGAGCGTGCCGTGGCTTTCTGGGATATGATGTACAGCGACCCGGTGGTTGCGAACCTGGTGGTCAATGGTATTGAGGGCGAGAATTATGTATTTGCGGACGAAGCGAACCAGATCGTGAAATATCCTGAGGGTGAGGATGGCAGCTCCTATAGCCGTCAGGCATGGGCATGGCCCAACCAGCAGATCACCTATTTCTGGGAGGGGGACGATACCACCCTCTGGGATCAGTACGCTGCCTTTGAGCAGGAGGCGAAAACTCCTGTATCCTTTGGGTTTACCTTTGACGCCACCATGGTAATGAATGAGATTACCGCATGCACCAATGTGGCCCAGAAGTATGTTCCAGCCCTGCTGTGCGGGACATTGGATCCTGCGACTACCATTCCCACATTAAATGAGGAGATGGAAAAGGCCGGCATTGACAAGATCATTGCGGAAAAGCAGACCCAGCTTGATGCGTGGAAGGCTTCCAGGTAAGGAATGGGAAGGACTTGAGTGCAAGGGCTGCCGACAGAGTTCGGCAGCCTTTTTAAAAAGAGGTGAAGAACATGAAAAAAGGTATTTTCCAACGTCACAGACGCTTTATCCCCCTCTATCTGATGATGATACCGGGGTTTCTGTATCTTTTTATCAACAACTATATTCCCATGGCTGGGATTATCATTGCCTTTAAACAGGTGAATTTCCGGCTGGGTATCCTGAAAAGCCCCTGGGTAGGGCTTAACAATTTTACTTATCTGTTCCGCACAAACGATGCATGGACAATTACCAGAAATACCATTCTGTACAATGTCGCCTTTATTGTGCTGGGCACTATAATGGCTATTGTCCTAGCCATCCTGCTGAATGAGCTGAAGAGCAAGATGGGGAAAAAGGTGTACCAGACTGTGATCCTGGTGCCCTATCTGATCTCCATGGTAGTGGTCAGCTATCTGGTAAATGCTCTTCTGGCCACAGAGACAGGCTTTATTAATAATTCCATTATCGGGGTCTTTGGCGGAGCTCCGGTGAGCTGGTATTCCACGCCGAAATACTGGCCCGTGATCCTGGTGCTTGTCTTTTTGTGGAAGAATTTTGGCTACCAGTCCATCATCTACTACGCAAGCGTGGTGGGACTGGACGCGGGACTCTATGAGGCGGCTGCCATTGACGGGGCTACCCGCTGGCAGAGGATCATCCATGTAACCCTTCCGGGCTTAAAGCCCACCATTATCACCCTGGTGCTGATGTCCATCGGCCGGATCTTTTACTCGGATTTCGGACTGTTCTACCAGGTGCCTATGGATTCCGGCCCGCTGATCAATATCACCAACACCATTGACACCTATGTGTATCGTGGCCTGATGCAGTCTAACAATATCGGGATGTCCTCGGCAGCAGGCGTGTATCAGTCCCTGGTGGGGTGCGCCCTGGTGCTGCTTGCTAACTTTATTGTCAATAAGGTCAGCAAAGAAGACGCGTTGTTTTAGGAGGGAAATAAAATGGTTGAAAAAAATAATCGGTTTCAAATTGTAGTACATTTTATCATGATCCTGCTGTGCGTGTTCTGCCTGTTTCCGTTCCTGCTGCTGGTGGTGTCCTCCTTTGCAGATGAGCAGCAGCTGATCCGGGACGGCTATACCATCATCCCCAAGAGCTTCAGTACAGCTGCCTACGATTACATTTTTCGCAATGCAGCCACCATTTTCCGGGCCTATGGGACAACGATTATGGTGACGGTGATTGGAACGGTCATGAACATTGTACTGACCACGCTGCTGGCCTATCCTCTGTCAAGGAAGGATTTGCCCCACCGGAATGTCTGGTCCTTCCTGGTGTTCTTTACCATGCTGTTTAACGGAGGTTTGGTGCCGTCCTACATTATGTGGACCCAGTATTTCCACATCAAAAATACTTATGCGGCTCTGATCGTCCCCGGGCTGATGATGGGAGCCTTCTATGTCATTATGATGCGGACCAACCTCTCCCAGAACATTCCGGAGGAGGTGCTGGAGGCAGCCCGGATCGACGGAGCCGGGGAGTGGAGGATCCTGGGCAGGATTGTAGTTCCCATGTCCCTGCCCATTATAGCAACCCTGCTGCTGCTGGTAGGTCTTGCTTACTGGAATGACTGGACCAACGGCCTGTACTATCTGACCAATAAGAAATTTTATACCATCCAGGTGCTGCTGAACGCCATGCTGCAGGATCTGCAGGTGCTGTTGTCAAGCTCCTTCTCAGGGGCCTCCAATGTGGATGTTTCCTCTATGCCGTCTACCAGTATCAAGATGGCTATTGCAGTGGTGGGGGCCATTCCGGTATTGTGTATTTATCCCTTCTTCCAGAAATATTTTGTGAAGGGGATTACGGTTGGGGCTGTGAAGGGTTAGGTTACATCATATAACAATGCAGGATTTTCAGAAAACAGGAGGTAATGGAAATGGGAAAATTCGGACGTTCCCTGGTAAAGGGATTCTTACATAGCGAAGGGACAAAAATCGTCAACGGCAACGGAGAGGAGATTATCCTTCAGGGCTGGGGCTGCGGCAACTGGACCAATCCGGAGGGCTTTATGATCGGGGCGCCCACCGATATTCAGCTGAAGGGGGATATCTTTGCCCCCAAGCTGATCCCGCCCCGCCGGTTTGACCGGAGGCGGACCATGGACCAGACCATCCGGGAGCTGTGCGGAAGCCAGTATGCCAGGGAGTTCTGGCCCAAATGGTACCGGAATCACCTGGGAGAGGCGGATATCCGGGCCATGGCAGAGGTGGGACTTAACAGTGTTCGGCTGCCCATCAATGCCATGACTCTTCTGGAGGAGGAGCCGGGGATCCGGTGGATTGAGGATGGCTTTCAGATGCTGGATCAGGTGATCGACTGGTGTGAGAAATACGGGATCTACGCCATTCTGGATCTCCATGCAGCCCCGGGGGGCCAGTCGGCTACGGCCTGCGACGGGGGCCTTGACAATATCCCTCACCTCTTTATTGACGACGAGAGCTGGGAGCGGGCCCTTCTTATCTGGGAGCGGCTGGCAGAACGGTATAAGGACCGCTGGATTGTGGGAGGCTATGACATTTTAAATGAGCCGGTGAGCCTTCCCAACCACCGGTACTGCGTGCCCAAGCTGGCCAAGTTCTACGATGAAGCCATTGCACGGATCCGAAAGATTGACAAGGTGCATATGTTTACCCTGGAGGGCAGCTGTTTTTCCAGAAGCAATGAGATCTTTGACCATGACTTTGATCCGGAATGCCATAACTGGTGCATCCATGTGCATATTTACGGGCCTTCCCCGGAGCGGAAGGTACTGTACCCATACCTGCTGAAGGGCATGGAATGGAATGTGCCGGTGTGGATCGGCGAGGGCGGCGCGGATCCGGTGAATAACGCGGTGTTTTATCAGATCGCTTCGGAATATGGCATCGGCTTCTGTCTCTGGTGCTGGAAGACGGCCATGGAGAAGCCGGGAGAGGCCAGAAGCGTGGGCTACTATCTGCCCAAGGGCTGGGAGACGGTGCGCCGCTACTGCGCGGGAGGCCCCAAGCCCTCCTATGAACGGAGCGTGGAGATTTTTGACGAGCTGTTGGAAAATATCCGGTATGAGAATTGTATCCATAATAAGGATTTCATCCGGCAGACCCGGCGGATACCGCCTCTGAACCTGCCGGCAGTGGGCTATGATAACGGTACGGACAGCTTTTCGGGCAGCTGGCAGTATGGCAACCTCCTGGATTACCGTCTGGAGGACCATACGAAGCTTACCTGGACACCGGGGATGGAGGAACCCAGGCCGGGCTTTGACATGTATGAAGACGAGAATATCCAGGGGCCCATTGATCCCCTAAAGGCCCTGATGCTGGAGCTTGGGGCCGGCGATTTTGCCGAGTATACCATCCATGAGGTTCCGGCAGGCTGTAGGCTGGCCCTTGAGGCAATGGCTGCGGGAGCAGGGATGCTTGAGATCACTGTGGATGGCAATACGGCCGGGCAGCTTGAGGTGGAAGGAGCCCTTCGCAGATATGAGATAGGGATTGTTCTGCCGGAAGGGGAATGCCGCCGGATCCGGCTGGCAGGCCGCGGGGGAAGCGTGCAGGTGAAGACCCTGGTTTTGGAGTAGTATAGGAGCAATGAGTATGATTTATAAGTATATTTTTGGCACGCCTATTCCAACAGATGCTGTTCTGGAAGAAGTGCCAAATAAGCGGTCTCTCTATGGGGCGCATAATTTTATTCTTGTGTCAGGAAGAGAGAATTTTGGGCTGTTTTTTGATTATCCGTCATATATTACCTTTGATATTGGATATGCACAATCAGATATACTGAATGTAACCTGCCAGAATGCCGATTTAAATCTGTATGTGATAGATGGGGAATCGCCTTATCAGATTGTCAGGCAATTTCGTAAAATGATTGGAAGAAGTTATATTCCGCCGAAATTTGCTTTTGGCTATGGACAGAGCCGGTTGGGATATCAATCAAAATTTTATTCCCATGGCGTCCCCTATTGATTATGTAAATGCTGGACAGATCCAGCCTCTGGATGACCTGCTTTCCACATATGCGCCAAACGTCTATGCACAGGCGTCCAGAAAAGGACTGGGTGACCCAGACCTTCAATGGGGAGATCTACGGGCTTCCGGTAAATGGTGAGAGAGGAAATGTTCTTGGGTTTGGTATGCGCAAGGATATCTGCGACGAGCTTAACATTGATTATGAGAACATGTCCTTCTGGGAGGAGTTGCATGATGCTTTGGTGAAGGTAAAAGAAGCCCACCCGGAGATGTATCCGGTTGTGTCCAGCGGCGGGGCTATGTTTGGTTCTGATGTGCAGTATACCGGACAGAACAGCTGTGGCGATACTTACAATCTGGCAGTGATGGCGGATCCCTTCGATGAAAACGGAAAGATAGAAAGCTGGTTTACCACGGATCAATTTAAGGAAGTATGCACCCGTATGTATCAGTGGGCGCAGGAGGGGTTGATTATGCCGGATGCATCTACCAATACAGACAACGCCAATATTCTGATGGGCGCAGGAAAGGCATTTGGATATTTCCAGCATATGAAGCCGGGCTGGGAAGAAGAGCAGACAAAAATGAACGGGACAGAGACCGTTTCCTGGAAATATGGAGTACCAACCTATACGGGCAGTACGGTCGCATGGTTTGTTCCAACGGCATCCGGAGATCCGGAACGTGCAGTTGCATTCTGGGATTTATTATACAGTGATCCTGTTGCGGCCAATCTTGTAATAAACGGGGTAGAAGGGGAAAATTATGTATTTACAGGCGAAGAAAATAAGGTTATTGCCTATCCGGAAGGGGTGGATGACACCAACGCTTCCTACAGCCGTTTGCCTTGGTCATGGCCAAATTCCCAGCTGGGATATTTATTTGAAGGCGATGATCCTACCATATGGGATCAAAATCTTGCCTTTGCTGAAGAGGCTAAGGTTCCGGTAGCCTTTGGATTTACCTTTGATGCTACGGCTGTCGTGAATGAGATTACTGCATGTACCAATGTGTATCAGAAATATGTTCCTGCACTGTTGTGCGGTACCTTAGATCCGGAGACAACCATCCCCATTTTAAATGAGGAAATGGAAAAGGCAGGAATTGCTAAGATTGTGGAGGAAAAACAGAAACAGCTTGATCAATGGAAGGCTTCCAGATAAGAAACGGATAATTTAATATTGTGAAATGGTACAGCCCTGCGAATTCTGCTAAAGAGCTTTTCGTGGGGCTTTTTTCTTTTCAATGAAAACATGTATGCAAGATAGTTGTCGAACAATCCATTTTGCACAGAACCCTCGTTACTTTTCACGGGTCAGGAATGCGCACTAGCTGCGCATTCCGTGAGAACATGATTCAGGAGTGAGGGGCGGTTTTTGCGTAGCAAAACTTTAAATATCGCCCCGAATCGTTGCTATGGCCGTGAATCAATGTCATTAACTTAAGCCGGCTCTATCAGAGGTTCCCAGCCAAAAATCAGC
>CAJUQB010000133.1 GCA_910588285.1 uncultured Lachnospiraceae bacterium | reverse complement strand
CCCATATGCCGCCTCTTTATTTACGCAGTATCTTATCCATAGCCTTCCCCCTGGCAAGTTCATCAACCAGCTTATCCAGATAACGGACCTCCCGCATCAGAGGCTCTTCAATATCTTCCACCCTGACACCACAGACCACGCCCTTGATCAGCCTCCTGTTTTCATTAGGTTCCGGGGCATCCCGGAAGAAATCCCCATAAGACACCGGCCTTTCCAGCATCCCCTCCAGTTCCGTCTGGCTGTGCCCGGTAAGCCAACGGATCACCTCGTCAACCTCCTGCCTTGTCCGCCCCTTTCTCTCCGCCTTATTGACAAGCAGATGATAAACCTTTGAAAAATCCATCTGATATATCTTCTCATTTTCCATAAGCTACACCTCCTGAGCCCGTTCCCTGACCGTCACCAGGATCTTGTCTCCCGGCCGCTTCCCTATCCGGGAACGGATATCCTTACGAACGCCGATAATATAGCACACACTCCCATCAGCATTCTTTACCCCCATATTCACAACACTTCCATCATAGGGCTCCCCGTCAAACGTGGCATGTACCTTCACCCTTCCCCGCCCAAACTCTTTCCTGATATCATAGGGAAAAATGACATAAGCGCCTCCTGTCTCCCCCGCCTCATAAAGCAGGGACTCATACTCATACACTCTGCCGTTCAATACCTGCACCTCCTATGTCTGTACTCAATGAACACAAATATCAAAAGATCCCTTTATTCCAGCCAAAACATCTGGTAATCCGCATTCCCCTCCTCATCGTGGTCCCTGATCACGGACTGGACATAGGCGATCATCGCCGTGTCATAATCCTCCGCCGCAACCAGCTCCCCCACGCTCATATTCCCCTGATCCCGGGGGACAATAAGCCGGACATCCCGAATTCTCAATGTGATAGCCATAGGTTTCGTTCATACGCTCTGCGCTCTTCCCGGCAGCCCACTTGGAGTCCGGAACAGTCCAGTGATGATCCGTACGGTAAAACAGGCTTAATGGATCCAGGCCCTCCTCCCGAATATTCGCCCCCAAACTCCTCCTGGTAAAAGGAATCGTCAATATATCTCGCAGGCTCGTTGACATATAACAGCTGGATTCCCAGGGAATCCAGATACTGCTTGAATCCGGTCATCTGCTCTACTTCAAAATCGTGGACGTTTGGGCATAGCTTCCCACGTCATAACCATTGAAGGTAAGTTTCCCAATGCCATCCGCCTTGTAGCTCACCATCATTCCCTCATCTCCGCAATCCACGTCTCCAGCTCTCCCTCCAGAACATCAAAGGAGGTGATGCCGATCCCTCCAATCCACTGATGATAAGCATAGGCATCAAACCGGTCTCCCAGCTCCTCCTCCGCCCGCTCCCGCAGCTGGTTCATCTTAACAGCCCCCACGGCATAGGGAAGGAACTGTCCGGGATCGCCAAGGACAGAATAATAGAATCCCAGGGCCATAATGATCGAGTCCTCCATATATTCCGAAAAGAACTGGGCAGTATCCTCCAGATCCCACCCCTCATAATGGATTCCCACATCCATCCGTGCAATCATCAGGTAGGGCAGCAAATCATTGAGGTAGGCCGCATGCCCCGCTTCGGGGGACATGTCCAGATAGCGAACGGCGCATGCTTTTGCATATTCCGCCCACCCCTCTGTCACACCAATGAAGCTCAGCACCTTCCGCACATCCGGCGTGTCCTCCTGGTCTGCGAAGGCTGTGCACTGATACAGATGGCCGGGGAAGGTCTCATGGGCAATCACCAGAAACATCTGCCTCATGTCCTGGCCGATCATGAAATTGTTCACCTTGATGCTGTTGGTGTGGATATCGTCAATTCTGCAGGGCATATAATAGGCCGCTGTGCTGGTCCCCTCCGCTGCCTTGCTCAAATCTCCGATCTGATAGGAGGTGGTGACCGGGGCCGGGAACTCTGCCTCCATTTGCTCCAGTAAAAATTGGATCATCTGGTCCGCATCTGTAAATTCCGGCTGATATTCCAAAAGCTCCCGGGAGGCCTCCTGGGAAAGGCCGGACATTTCATCCAAAATGGTCTCTATTTCCTGTTCCAGAAGCTCTGCCACTTCCTCCGGCGTGATCCTGCTGCTTGTTTTTTCCTGGACCAGAGCAGCATAGTAGGCACTGCCTCTCTCCCCATATCCGCACAGCCCGCCCCCATTGGTGCCGGAGCCCTTAAGCTCCGTGAGCACCTCCACAGCCTCCTGACAGGCCGGCAGGTAGGAATCCTGCAGGTACGCTTCGTTTTTCTCCAGCAGCTCCTTTTCCACGGAAGCCTCCAGCCCCAGCCCCTCCAGCTTCTCTGCAAAGGAAGCGCGCAGCACCGCTCCGTCATTGTCATAGTGGCTCTGGCAGTCGGCAATGGCCTGGTCTGCAACCAGATCTGACATAAAATACCCCTGCTCTGCCTGATGCCTGGTCAGCTCCAGGCATTGGGATATGTATGAATGGGTGCTCTCCAAAAAGCTGAGATACTGCCGGACATCCTCCTCATCGTAAAAGGGGAATTCCTCAAAGTTGGTTGCCAGGATCCCGCACATCGTATTATCAGGAGCAAACAGGTTTTCCATGTTTTCCGTGCCAAGATAGGCCGCTTGAATCTCCAGATAGGAAAGCAGCGTATCATAAGTAAGCTGCTGGTTCCTGGTCAGCACACTGCGGTCAAAGGCCATTAATTCCTCTATCGCTTCCTGGCAGTTCTTAGCCTCCTCCTGCATATCCTCCAGCGTCCCTGCATCCAGCACATAATCCTCCTGGTCAAATGTAATCCCGTATTCGGCCGGATCCGATATCAGGAAATGTGCCGCCAGGGCATTCTCTTCCAGAGACTCCACAAACATCTCCTGGCAATACTGGTCAAATGCAAAGGAAACTGCTCCTCTCTCCACAAGGCGGGCCGTCTCTGAAAACACTCCGTCCAAGGATTGGCCAAGAGACCGGGCACTGCCCGGCTTCCCGGCAATCGTTCCTGTTTGCTTGCAGGAGTCTGCTGTAAAAACCAGGCATATACTGAAAAAACATAAAAAGCCCACACGTTTCATTCTGTCCATCATACTCTTTTGCAGGCTGCCCCGTTTTGCAGCCCCTGTCCTCCTATCTTCATACGCAGGCTGCTCACCGCAGCAGCCGCAAAATCCGCGCCTCATAGCCCCCCAGCATCCTGCCTGTCTTTCCCGCTCCGGCAGCGCCTGTTCTCTTCCTGGTGTCATACACAAGCTGGCTTCTTCCCCTCCATTCATATGCCCTGCAGGGCTTTTCGCTGAGGTTGCAGTCCACCAGATACACACGTCCATGAAGGGCGCGCCAGTAAACAAAACGATTTTTCTTCCTGCACAGCACCCGGAACCTCCCGTAGACAAAGGCCTCCTCCTGGTGCCGCAGGCGCAGCAGACTGCGGTAGGCCCTTGTCACCTCCGCCTTTCCCTCCTGCCTTAGGCCTGCATGGCAGGGCGGCAGCTTCTCATTCCAGGGCAGCAGCACCCGGGTATGCTCCCGGGTTCCCGCAAGGATCCTGGCAAATACCTTCTCCCTGGGCTCCTTTTTGATCTGCTCCTCATAATATCCCTTTGACTCCACATCCGTGATCTGCTCCATGGAGGTAAATTCATAATTTGCCAGCCCCATCTCATCCCCCTGGTACAAAAAGGGAGTGCCCTTTAAGGTGAGCTGCATGACAGCCAAAAGCTTAGCCAGGGCCGTATGGTGCGCTCTGTTCTTTGTGATCTTACTGATCATCCGCGGGTTGTCATGGTTGTTGTAGAACAGTGACATCCAGCAGTTATTTCCGTAATGCTCCATCCAGTCGATCATGTAATCCCTGAAATAATTCAGATCATACCCATAGTCCTCAAACCGCACATGCCCCGGCGTCTCCAGATGGTCAAAGGAAAACACCATGTCAAGCTCCCCCCGCTCCTCCCCGGTAACCAGCTGGCTCATTTTCATCCCAAGCCCCGGCGTCTCCCCCACGGAAAAAGCGCCATGGGGCTCAAAAGCCCTGGCCCGAAGCTCCCTTAAGTAGGAATGAAGCTTTGGCCCATAATAGTAATGCTCAATGCCCTTATATCCCATCAGGCTGCCAATGGCCTCATTTCCCTGGGGCAGCCCCTCCTCCTTGGAAATATAATTGATCACATCCATGCGGAAGCCGTCCACCCCCCTGTCCAGCCAGCGGTTCACCATCCAGATCACCTCCTGGCGAACCATGGGGTTTTCCCAGTTGAGATCCATCTGCTTCGTGGAAAACAGGTGCAGCGCCCAGCTGTCTAAAGCCTCCTCATACCTCCAGGCAGGGCCGGAAAAGAAAGAGGTCCAGTTGTTGGGCGGCCGATGGGTTCCGTCATCCTTGCGGAAAAAGTAGTACCCGCGGTAATTCTCATCCCCCTGGCAGGCCCTTTTGTACCAGACATGCTCGTCTGAGGTATGGTTCACCACCAGGTCCATAATGAGCCGCATCCCCCTCTTATGCACCTCTGCCAGCAAAAGGTCAAAATCCTCCATGGTGCCAAACTCTTCCAGGATCTTGTCATAATCCCGGATATCATAGCCATTGTCGTCATTGGGGGAATCATAAATCGGCGACAGCCACAGAGCGTCCACCCCCAGCTCCTTTAAATAATCCAGCTTGCTGATGATGCCCTTAAGGTCGCCGATCCCATCCCCATTGCTGTCACAGAAGCTCCTGGGATAAATCTGGTAAAAGACAGCCTCCTTCCACCATTTCCGTGTAATGGGCCCCTGGGAGGAGCAGGGCTCATCCCCTTCCCCATTAACCAGCCGCAGCAGCGCATCCCAGAAATCCCTGTCCAGCTTTTTTCCGGTGAGCCGGGCAATCGTGTGAAGCCTCCTGCCGGAAACCGCCGGGTTGGTAAGGGTCCGCTCTGGCAGTCCAAGCTGCAGCAGAACCTTTGCCAGGGCATCATGCCCTACCGGGCTTTGGAACAGCTCCCCCACCGTGCTGTCATAGGTCAATTTCTTCCTCATCTCTGCACCTCCCCTGTTTCCTCTGCCCGCTCCTTCTTCTGCAGACATTCACAGATTCTGTCATATTCCACCTCATCCAGCGTATATTTTTTCCGGTATAAAAAGTAGGAAATTAAGAGCAGCGCGCAGGGCAGCAGGGTCATGGTAAGCAAAAGCCCCGTGCTCTGAGCCCCTGTGACGCCGCTGCCTGCCCCGCCTGTGGTCCCAAAGATCACGCCGGAAATATCCTGAAGCTTCTGCTCCTCAGAAATCAGCCCCTGGGCGCACTGCTGCTCCAGGCCGGAAATCTGATTGGTATAGCCCGTAACCCCGGCAGCCAGATAGGTGACAGCGGTCACCGCCACAATCACCGCAGAGCCCAGCTTGGTGATAAAGGGCCGCAGGGAGGTAATCATCGCCTCATCCCGGACGCCGAATTTGTACTCATTGTACTCCACGGTGTTCATAATAGAAATCATCATCACCAGGTAGAAGCAATACTGACCAAAATTAGAGAGCATATAGCCAGCCACCAGCAGCCAGAACCTGGCCATCCCTGTCTCCGGAATCAACAGGGAAAAGAGCATCAGCACATACCCGGACGCCGACAGGGCCGCCATAAAGCCCAGAAGCCTCTTCCTGGAAACCCGCCGGGATATGGCCGGATAAAAGATCATCAAAAATGCCGTGGCCGACATGCCCACTGTGGTAAACAGGGAATACAAGCCCCCGTCATACCCAAAGGTAAAATAAATGTAGGTGGAGCCCAGCCCTCCGACGATCAGCCCGTTGCCCACCTGCTGAATCAAAAAGATCACAGCGGCCCAGACCAGCTGGTCATTGCGGCAAATTGTCCGAAATACCTGCTTTAAGGAAAATCGTTCTCTGGGCAGGCTGTTGGTAACCGGTTCCCGATGCTCCCGGACTCCCAGCAGCGGAAAGAGGATAAACAGCGGTGTCACAATTGCAATCACAAGGGCAATCCTGCCATAGGCTACAGCCGTGCTGCCCCCGATTGCGCCGGAGCCGGCAGTAAACATGGGAATCAGGATCGCTGCAGCCGTATTTCCAATCCCGGCAAACAGCGTCGCCCGAGAGGTAAACTGATTTCTTGCATCCGCGTCAGAGCCCAGGGCCGGTATCATACCCCAATAGGAAATATCGCTCATGGTATAGGTAATGCTGAACAAAAAATACATCACCCCAAAGAACCACACAAAGCCCCAGCCCTGAAGCCGGACATTGAACATCAGGTAAATCACCACTGAGGTGGACAGCCCCCCTGCCACCAGCCAGGGCTTAAATTTGCCAAACCGGGAGCGGGTCCGCTCAATGAGATTGCCCATTATGGGGTCATTGAGGGCATCAAACACCCGCGCAGCCACCATGATGGCCGTAATTGCCGCCACCTGGGCCCCGCTTAAGGCATGGGTGTACAGCACAAAGGTCAGAAGAAAGCTGTTGATCAGACAGAACAGGGCATCCCTGCCCACTGTCCCCAGGGGAAAATACACCAGATTTTTCTTTGTCGTCCTGTCAACCATCATCCTCTTCCTCCTCCATAAAATACATTCTGGCTCCAAAATCCTGGAACACTCTTGTGCCGCTGCCATACCCCACGGAGCCGAAGGCCTGCTTGAGCTTCACCCCATGGTACATCAGCGTATCTCCATATACCCGGCAATCCTCCTGCTCCCCCGGCAGCTTCACAAGCTTCGACGCCAAGGCCTCCATCAGAGAATCCTGCCGGATATGAACCGGTGAAATCATATTTACCAGCCCTCCGAAATCCTTCAAATGATTGTTGACAGGCCGGTTATAAAAATGATAGCATTGCTCCTCCTTCAGCCCCCTTGCCCGGTAACAGGCAAAGGAATCATTCGGCACCACCAGCTTCTGCAGCAGCATCCCCACTGCCCTTGCGCCGTCCCTGGACACACAGGTCCACTCCATGATATTCTGCCCGCCATATCCAATGGCTGTATGGGAGCCCCCGGTTCCCTCCGAAAAGGTCCTGCCCCGGTAAAATTTGCCGAATTGCAGCACTGGCCGCCATTTTTTGTATAGGGCAATCTGCTCCTTCACCTCAGCCAGCTGCTCGGCCCCCATCTCACAGAAATTGCACTCATACCCAAAGATCCCGAAGGCTGCCACGGCAAATCTGGTCTCTAAGGGCGTTGTCCGCAGTGTCTGATGGTTGGGGCAGGCCGATACATGGGCGCTGACCACGGACATGGGATAGCCGTAGCTGTAGCCATTCTGAATCTCTGCCCGACAGAGGGCGTCCGTATTGTCGCTGGCCCAAATCTGGGGGAAATAGCACAGGATCCCCAGATCAAACCGGTTCCCTCCAGAGCTGCAGCCCTCAAACAGAATCCGGGAAAACCGTTCCGTCAGCACACGCATACAGCGGTACAGCCCGCACACATAGCGGTGAAACACCTCCCCCTGGCCCTCCGGAGGCAGCTCCCTGGAATACACATCGGAAAAAATACGGTTCATATCCCACTTCACGTAGGAAATATCTGCCGCGGAAAATACCTTTGTCATCTCTGCAATGATATAGTCCTGCACCTTGGGGTTGGACAGATCCAGAATCCGCTGGTTACGCCCCTCGGAATGCGCTCTGCCCGGGATCTCCATGGCCCACTCCGGATGTTTTCGATACAGGCTGCTGTCCGTATTCACCATTTCCGGCTCCACCCAGATCCCAAACTCCAGCCCCAAGGCCCGCACCTTGTCGCAGATGCCCTTAAGGCCGCGGGGGAGCTTCTTCCGGTTGACCTGCCAGTCCCCCAGGGAACGGCTGTCGTCTGTCCGCTCCCCGAACCAGCCATCATCCATGACAAAGAGCTCAATCCCGGCCTTTTTCCCTGCCCTGGCCAGACGGAGGAGCTTCCTCTCATCAATGGCAAAATACGCGGCCTCCCAGCTGTTCAGCAGCACTGGCCGCAGCCTGTGCTTCCATGCCCCCCGCACAATATGCTCCCGCACAAACTCATGCATATGCTGGCTCATGCCATTGAATCCTTGGTGGGAGAAGGCCATCACTGCCTCCGGCGCTTCAAAGGCCTCCCCGGGCATCAGCCGCCAGGAAAAAGACTGGGGATTGATCCCCATCACTAGGCGGGTCTTCCCAAAGCTGCTGACCTCCGCCGCCTCGTAATGGTTCCCGCTATAAATCAGATGAAAGCCCCAGCAGTCTCCGGCATCCTCCGCTGTATTCCTGCGGGAAAGCATCACAAAGGGATTGGCCCGGCTGGAGGACACGCCTGCGTAGGAGGCATTCACATGCTTCCCGGCCTCCAGGCACAGGTCTGTCCGCTTCATCTCCCTGGCCCAGCCTCCATGGAAGGTGGTGAACACATAGCCATTCTCCGGCAGGTCCAGCTGCATGCTCATCAGCCGTTTTACTGCTGCCACATCCTTCCCTTGGTTCACCAGCCTTGCGCTGCGGGTGATCACATCGCACCTTGGATATACGCAGTAATGCAGCTCCAGCGCCATGCTGCCGCCCGCCTCCACAAGGCGCACCAGAAGATGCTCCACCTTCCCGTCCTCGCTGTAGGAGCCAGGCAGGAGCTCATAGGAGGGCTTTGTATCGCTGATCTCATAGCCCTCATACAAAAAATCCGATGTAAAGCTGCCGTCTGCATACACAATCTCCACAAAGGGCTCCCGGATATCACCTTTTCCGTAGGAGGACAGCTCCAGGCAGGCATCCTCCAGGCTCAGGCCTTTGTGGGTCTCATCATAATAGATGCCGTTTCCCGGCCCAAAGGAATGCTTCTCCTGAAGGGCCTCCCCGTCCCGGACGCGGATCCTCCTCCCATAATACAAATGCTCCAAATGCCCTGTCTCCAAAATGGCAAACAAATACGAGGTGTGCGCTGTCTCCAGGGCAAACAGCCCATTTTTTTCTGTAATCATAGATTTCCTCTCTCTGAAAAAAATATTCCCAGGCATAGGCCCATGGTTTTCTCTTCGATTGTTCTATTATATACTAAAAATACGGTTGTATCAATCCTGTTGCAGCATGTTCTCATGGAATGAGCACAAGCTCCGCCGCAGTGCGATCCCGCCCGGAGGGCTTTTTGTGATATAGGAAATCCAGAGGAATTTCCTATATCACAAAAAAGACGCATGGTTTCCCATTGGCTGTTCCATGCGTCTTTCGCCTGTTATTTAACATGAAATTTTTACTGATTATACGAACTGCATTGATCCGTTTTCTACATCCTTTCGCCGTATCACCCCATGCTCCATCTCGTACACCGCATCACACAGCATTGCAATATCCTCCCTGCTGTGGCTGGCCAGCAGAATCGTCTTCCCCTGCTCCCGCAGGTTTTGGAATAGCTTCCGCATATCCTCAACCCCCTCCTGATCCAGGCCATTCATAGGCTCGTCAAGGATCAGAAGGGATTGTCCTTCCATAATAGCCTGGGCAATGCCCAGCCTCTGCCGCATCCCCAGGGAATATTTGGACACCCATTTCCTGTCCTGGGCATTCAGGCCCACCAGCTCCATCACCTTAACAATCTCCTCCTGGGTAATCTTCTTGTTGATAGACGCCAGGTTCCTAAGGTTCTTCGCACCGGAAATATACTGGGAGAAGCCCGGGTTCTCAATGATCACCCCGGTATCCTTGGGGAAATCGCAGTCCTTCCCAATCTGTCTGCCATCCACCGTCACCTGGCCGCTGTCCGGCAGAATAAACCCGCAGATGACCTTCATCAGGACGGTCTTTCCGGAGCCGTTCCTGCCCACCAGGCCGCAGATGGTGCCCTGTTCCACCTTCAGGCTTACATGATCCAGAACGGTCACATCCTTAAACTTCTTTACCACATCATTCACTTCAATTATATATTCCATCTTCCTCTATCTCCTCCTGTCCAGCAGCTTGTATCCCATCCAGACACACACCAGAATCCATAAAATCTGTATGCCAGAGGTCACAGCCACAGAATAGCCTCCCTCCAGGGCCCAACTGCTCCTGACATACATTTTCCAGCTCCCCGGCAGCCAGCCTGCCGCCTCCTTCCAGATTGCCCTTTCATAGAGGGATACTACCTCGATTACCATCACGGCCAGGAAGGAGAGCTTCTCCCACTGCCCCAAGTTGACCAGCAGCATCTGGATGGTACTAAGA
Organism: uncultured Lachnospiraceae bacterium; assembly: GCA_910588285.1. GTDB lineage: Bacteria > Bacillota > Clostridia > Lachnospirales > Lachnospiraceae > 14-2. Next base: position 329 of record CAJUQB010000133.1, on the reverse strand, counting down.
AAACAAAGATTCAAAAAAAACAGAAAAAATGCCTCCGTGACAGCGGCTCCCCAGGCCTCCTGCCCCATCCGGCCCCTGACGATGGAGAGGAGGAGCCATACAGCACCAAAAGCCAGCAGTGTTGCTGCAAAACACAGCCCCAGTACCCGCAGGCACAGCCCATGCCACCATCTGGAAAAGCGTCCCTGGCGGATCAGGATCATATACCCGTTGCATATCCTCCGTTTCCAGATATAAGTTCCCACAAACAAATGCAGTACACCTACCAGCAGCAGCCAACCAATGGAGTGAGACGATCTATCTGGCCAATCAATTTAACTTTTCAGGTA
>CAJUQB010000132.1 GCA_910588285.1 uncultured Lachnospiraceae bacterium | reverse complement strand
CAATAAGTACCTGCTGACTGCCCAGAACTGCTCCGCAACCATGGATGAGGACGGGAAGGTAGTGCTTGTGACAGAGGATATCCGCAATGGCAATGGCCGCGCCATCAAGTCCAAGCTGTGGTCTCCCAACCGTGTGGATAAGATTGAGTCCCCGGTGAACGCCATCTTCTGGATTATGAAGGATCCCACCATTCCGCCGGTTGTAAAGCTGAAGGGTGCATCCCTGGCCTCTGTGATGGGTGCAACGCTGGCTACCAAGCGTTCTACCGCAGAGCGTCTGGCCAAGGGCGTAGATCCCAATGCGCTGGTGGTAGAGCCCTATGCCAATCCCTTCCGTACCTATCCGTTGGTGAATGACTATGAGAAGTTCAAGTCTCTGGTTGAGAACAAGAATGTAGACTGCTACATCATCAATACCGGCGATTTCATGGGCAAGAAGGTTCAGCCTAAGGATACGCTGGGGATTATTGAAGCCATTGTAGAGAAAAAGGCTGACTTCAAGAAATGGGGCCCCTTCTCCGATATTGAGATTCTGGAGTGGGAAGGCTTTGTTCCGGAGCTCTCCGACAAGGCTTATATTGAGCAGCTGAAGGCCCGTATGCAGGACCGCCTGAACTATGTGGAGAATCTGAATACGGCAGAGGGCGGCTTTAACAAGCTTCCGGAGGATGCGGCAGCAGCGATCCGCAAGGTTGTGGATGAGGCAAATACGCTGTAAACCATAAAAGGGAAGCCTGATAGGACGCACCTTCCTATGAAAATAATTTTCCCAGATATTAACGTTAATTTTTAGTTGCGTCTGGTGGCATAATAGAGTATAATCATTCTTATGAAGTGTTACCTGGGATGTGCGACATACCTGTTATTTTGAACCTACATTTTCGTTCACGGGATTCCTATATCTCTGTTATGATGTCAGGCCGCCTCGTATCAGCGGAAGGCAGAGGAACAGATGCGGACACCCACCTAGCTTTGCTAGGAGTCAAAATTGCAGGGAACGGCATTCTGGGGGCACTTTACAAAAGATGATTATGGTACAAAGCTACAGAAGAGCACCTGTACAAAAGAAATCTTCTACCAAAGAGAGCTTTTACAAAAGATGTCTTGCGCAAGCTGATACAAAGGATCACGCAGAGTACAGAAGAGGAATGTACAGAATACAGACAATACAAAAGACGGAAGCTGCTTAAGGGGACTTGAGCAGCTTCTTTTCCTGTCATGAATGCGGTCTGTGCTGACCAAAGGAGGGCCGATATACCGCAGATAGGAGCATGCGGCTGCCAGGCAGAAGTTCAAGCATGCGCCTGGAAAAGATCGCTGATGCGACCGAAAAATATGGATAAGGCATTGCAACGGGAGTAGTATGAGACGAAAACGAGGTTATTTGATAAGAATTATAGTGGCTGCATCCGTCATTCTGGCATCTTTTGCAGTGGTTCTGATACTGGGACGCAGCCAGAAGGAGGCGGGACAGTATCTGCAGGCAGAGGAGCTGCCGGCGCTGCTGCAGTTTACATATTATACACAGGAACAGTGGGAGACGCAGCTGGAAGAGATCTGCCAGGGGCGGATCAGCTACCGGGAGCTGGAGCTGCTTCTGGAGAAGCTGGGTGTGGAGGAGCATGTGGCCTATCGGAAGCGGATGGGCTTTTTTTCGGTGGAGCGGGAGGCATTTTGGGAGGTGTATGACCAGGTTGTGGATCTTCTTGATGTGGAAGGACGGGTCAGCCTGGAGCAGCGGATCTTCATCCACAGGGAGGAGGATGGCGCCTGGATCACCCAGAAGGGCCGGGAGACGCTGGCCCCCGGGGTGGAGGAGCAGGTCCAGAGCCTGGCCATGTGGCAGGTGTATGAGATTGACGGCGCAGTGGCAGCGCTGCGCGCGCCCGCAGCGGAGGAGATTTCCTGGGAAAATGTATTTGTCCATGAAGCGGGCAAGGGCTCTGCAGACATTTTATTTGCCAACAGCAGGATAGCCCTGGAGATCCCGGAGCTGACCGAGGATGTGGCGGATACCATCTGCGATGTGGTCTGGAAGGACGGGGCCATAACAGCGATTTATAAAAAGCCGGACACCATACAGGGAAATGTTCTGTCCTACAATGACAGGGAGATTGAGATTGAGGGCTATGGGATCCTGGAGCATGTGGAGAACCTGCCGGTGTATAAGTCCTATGGAACCCTGGAGGAGCTGGATCTTAACGGGGTGACCATCGGCAACCTGACGGCAGAGTTCGTGGTGGCGGGACGGGAGGTCTGCGGCATTGTGCTGCGGGAGCCGGCTTCTGTGGAGCAGATCCGGGTTCTTCTGCTGAATGGGGAGTCTCCTTACCGGGAGGAGGTCTATGTGACGGCCCGGGAGGCCTTTACCGTGACCTGGCAGGGGCAGCAGCAGACGCTGGAGGCAGGAGCCCTGGTGCGGGCAGCGGATTACCTGACAGAGCCGGGAGGCGGCTATCTGGAGCTTGCCACCCCGGAGGAGGAGGGCTGCCTGTACCTGGCGGACAGCAGCGGACAGCTTCTCTCTCTGGGCTACCATGGTACTATGGAGATCCGCCGGTATGATCAGGGCTGCTGCGTGGTGAATGCGCTGTCCCTGGAGGATTACCTGACCGCAGTGGTGCCCAGCGAGATGCCGGCTTCCTATGAGCGGGAAGCGCTGCGGACCCAGGCGGTATGTGCAAGAAGCTATGCATGCATACAGCTTGGCCAGAATGAATATGCAGGATTTGCTGCAAATGTAGATGACACCACCAATTACCAGGTGTATAATAAGCAGGAGCGGGATGAACGGACGACGCTTGCGGTACAGGATACGGTGGGCGAGGTGGTGCTGTACCAGGGCGAGCCGGCGGAGACTTATTACTATTCCACCTCCTGCGGCTTTTCCCAGAGCCGGGATGTGTGGGAGCTGGCGGAGAATCAGGATTACGGTTATCTGGCCAGCGTCTCCCTGCTGACCGGGGAACAGCCGGAGCTGACCGGGGAGGAGGCGTTCGCATCCTTTATCCAGGATACCTCTGCAGCGGCCTATGACAGCGATGGAGCGCTGTACCGCTGGCGGGCCCAGCTGGACCTGCCGGGGCATCAGGAGGCGGTAAATGGCGCGATCGCCGCACGGCGGGAGATCTCCGAAAGCCAGGTCCAGATTTTTGACAGGGAAGGGAAACCGGCGCAGATGAGCCTGGCAGATCTTGGGAAGATCGAGACACTGACCGTGGAGGAGCGCAGCAGCGGCGGATGCCTGAAGAAGGTACGGCTGGGATATGAGAAGGGGAGCGTCCTTCTGAGTACCGAATATACCATCCGCAGGGTGGTGGGGGAAGCAGTGACCTCCCTGACGGACCGGCAGGGACAGCCGGTGGAGAATTTCCCCATCCTGCCAAGCGCAGCCTTCATTGTCCTGCCGGTGGAGCAGGGGCATGTACTTTACGGCGGCGGCTATGGCCATGGGATCGGCATGAGCCAGAACGGCGCCAACGGAATGGCAAAGGCAGGGTTTACCTACCGGGATATTTTGCAGACCTTTTATCAAAATATTACCATAGAAAATATTTACGGACGAAATTAAATATAGACTTAATTGATAATTATATAGAAAATTATATAGAAAATAAAAATTAAGAACAGATTTAATAAAATTAAGAGAATTGGAAGAAAATCAGGAGAATTGCTATGGCTTGGAAGGTGCTGGGAGCGGTACGCTTATTTATAAAAAAATGCAGTCAGGATAATATCAGTGCGTTTGCGGCACAGTCGGCTTTTTTTGTGATACTGTCCATCATTCCGTTTCTGATGGTGTTTATTTCCATGGCCCAGTATACGCCGGTGACGGAGAGTATGGTGATGGAGCTTGTCTACCGTGTGATGCCAAGCTATATTTCGCCCTTTCTGGTCTCCATCATTCATGAGGTTTACACCAGGAGCGTTGGGATCATTTCCATTACGGCTGTCATGGCAGTCTGGGCATCCGCCAAGGGGGTTCAATATCTGTCCAATGGGCTGAATGTGGTCTATGACAGGATGGAGACCAGGAACTGGTTCCGGCTGCGGTTTCGGGCGATCCTCTACACGCTGGTGATGCTGATTGCCATTATTCTGTCTCTGACCCTCCTGGTATTCGGCAATTCCATTCAGAAGCTGCTGCAAAGCTACATTCCCTTTGTGGCCCGTCTGACGCAGCTTGTGCTGGGCTTTCGGGTGTTGATTATCCTGGGAGTGCTGATTCTTTTTTTTATGATTCTGTACAAGATGCTGCCCAACCGGAAGGCCACGCTGAAAAGCCAGCTGCCGGGAAGCGTGCTCTGCGCAATTGCATGGTATGGGTTTTCCTTCGGAGTATCTATTTATGTGGATTATTTCAACGGGTTTTCCATGTACGGGAGCCTGACTACCATTGCCCTGGTGATGCTGTGGCTGTATTTCTGTATGTATATCCTGCTGGTCTGCGCGGAGATCAACAATATTTACGAGCAGCACTGGAAGGACAAAATGGAAAAAAAGGGCTTGCAGATTTGAGAAAGGCATGTTAGAATATTTCCTAAGCGATTGCAGGCAGAAGCGCTGCCGTGCAATACAGATATAGGAACTGGCGAAGAAGGTGTACAGTAGATTGCTGCACTGACCACAGAGAGAGAGGATGAGGCGCTGAGAGTCCTCTTGGAGACAGACAGGAATTGAATTTCCCACCGGAGCTGCATTTTTGAGAGAGTGTGACCAGACAGGAAGAGGTATTCGGAAGTCAGGGCTTTGTAGAAAATGACGTTTGTGCACGTTACGCATAAGAGTGTCCGATGACAATCGGGAATCAGGGTGGTACCGCGGAAGCTTTCGTCCCTATGGGAGGAAGGCATTCCGCGTTTTTTTGTGTCATTGCGGACCAGACCCCGAAGAGGGCATCGGATGAGATCAGAAAGGAGTATATTATGAGAGAGAAATTAGAGCAGATCAGGGCAAAGGCCATTGCAGAGATTGAGAAGTCAGAAGGCTTGAGCAGGCTGAATGACGTCAGGGTTGCTTTCCTGGGGAAAAAGGGAGAGCTGACGGCTGTATTGAAAAGCATGAAGGATGTGAAGCCGGAGGAACGCCCCCTGGTGGGCCAGATGGTCAATGAGACCCGGGCCCACATCGAGGGGCTGCTGGAGGAGACAAAGGCCAGGATGGAGGCTGCGGAGCGGGAGCTTAAGCTGAAAAAGGAAGTGATTGACGTAACGCTTCCGGCGAAGAAAAACCGTGTGGGGCACCGTCATCCCAACACCATAGCTCTGGAGGAGGTGGAGCGCATCTTCATCGGCATGGGCTATGAGGTGGTGGAAGGTCCTGAGGTAGAGTATGATTACTACAACTTTGAGGCCCTGAATATCCCGGCCAACCATCCGGCGAAGGATGAGCAGGACACCTTCTATATCAACGACAAGATCGTGCTGCGCACCCAGACCTCCCCGGTGCAGGTGCGTGTGATGGAGCAGGGAAAGCTCCCGATCCGCATGATCGCCCCCGGAAGAGTGTTCCGCTCCGATGAGGTGGACGCCACCCATTCCCCCTCCTTCCATCAGATCGAGGGGCTGGTGATTGATAAAAATATAACATTTGCCGATCTGAAGGGAACCCTGGCGGAATTTGCCAGAGAGCTGTTCGGGGAGGATACCAAGGTAAAATTCCGCCCCCACCATTTCCCCTTCACAGAGCCCAGCGCCGAGGTGGATGTAAGCTGCTTCAAATGCGGCGGTTCCGGCTGCCGGTTCTGCAAAGGCTCCGGCTGGATTGAGATCTTAGGCTGCGGCATGGTACATCCCAGAGTCCTGAAAATGAGCGGCATAGACCCAGAAGAATACACCGGCTTCGCCTTCGGCGCAGGCCTGGAGCGCATCGCCCTTCTCAAATACGAGATCGACGACATGCGCCTCCTCTACGAAAACGACGACCGGTTTTTACAACAATTTTAGCGGAAACAATGAGTAGCACAGACAAGTACTCATAATCCCGCGGCATTGCAAGCTCGCTTGCAATGCCGCGGGACTATGAGTACGCAGTTGTCCGACGAATGTCGGACAACCCTGGACGGAAACCCGTCCAGGGTCTGTGCGCCGCCCGAGAACGTGTAACAATCCGCCCAATATCGCCCCCACCCCAGGCCGGAAATCCATCCAGGGTCTGTGCGCCGCCCAAAAAAACGCAAAAACATCGCCCCGAAAAAACGCAGATGAAATTAGATTTAGGAGGAAAACCATGAACACATCACTAAACTGGATCAAAGCATATGTCCCAGGCCTTGACGTAACCCCCCAGGAGTACACCGATGCCATGACCCTGTCCGGCTCCAAAGTAGAAGGCTATGAGCGTCTGGACCAGGACCTTGAGAACATCGTTGTCGGCCAAATCGAAAAAATTACCCCCCACCCGGACGCAGACAAGCTGGTAGTGTGCCAGGTAAATATAGGCACAGCAGACCTCGTTCAGATCGTTACCGGCGCCCCCAATGTAGCCGAGGGCCAGAAGATACCGGTAGTATTGGACGGCGGCCGCGTGGCAGGCGGCCATGACGGCAGCAAGACCCCGGGCGGCATCCGGATCAAGAAGGGAAAGCTTCGGGGGATCGAATCCAACGGCATGATGTGCTCCATCGAGGAGCTGGGAAGCGACCGGAATATGTACCCGGAGGCGCCGGAGGAGGGCATTTATGTCTTCCAGGAGGATGTCCCGGTGGGAGCGGACGCGATAGAGGCCCTGGGCCTTAGAGACGTCATATTTGAGTATGAAATCACCTCAAATCGTGTGGACTGCTTCGGCGTGCTGGGGCTGGCCCGGGAGGCTGCAGTCACCTTTGGGAAGGATTACTGCCCGCCAAAGGTGCCTGACATCGGGAATCAGGAGGATGCAAAGGATTACATCAAGGTCCGGGTGGAGGACACAGAGCTTTGTCCCAGGTATTGTGCCCGCGTCGTAAAAAATATTAAGATTGCGCCCTCCCCCAAGTGGATGCAGCGGAGGCTCTCTGCCCATGGCATTCGGCCTATCAACAACATTGTGGATATTACCAATTATGTGATGGAGGAGTACGGGCAGCCCATGCACGCCTATGATATGGATACCATTGCCGGCCATGAGATCATTGTGCGCCGGGCAGCCAAGGGAGAGAAATTCGTGACCCTGGACGGCCAGGAGCGGACTCTGGATGATTCCATCCTGATGATCTGCGACCAGGATAAGGCGGTGGGAATTGCCGGAATCATGGGAGGGGAGAATTCCATGATAACCGATCAGGTAACCACCATGCTGTTTGAGGCAGCCTGCTTTGACGGTACAAATATCCGTCTGTCCAGCAAAAAGGTGGGCATGCGGACCGATGCCTCCGGCAAGTTTGAAAAAGGGCTGGACCCCAACAACGCGCTGGAAGCCATCAACCGTGCCTGCCAGCTGATTGAGGAGCTGGGAGCCGGAGAAGTAGTGGGCGGCATTGTGGATGTCTATAGCAAGGTGAAGGAAGGACGCCGGGTGGCCTTTGATGCGGAAAAGATCAACGCGCTTTTGGGCACAGCCATTGACAAGGATACCATGATCGGCTATTTCCGGAAGCTGGAGCTTGGATTTGACCAGGAGACCTCCGAGGTATTGATCCCCTCCTGGCGCCAGGATCTGGAGTGTATGGCAGATCTGGCGGAGGAGGTGGCCCGGTTCTATGGCTACGACAACATTCCGGTAACCCTTCCCAGAGGCGAGGCGACTACCGGCAAGCTGTCCCACAAGCTGCAGGTGGAGGAGATTGTCCGCGATGTGGCAGAGTTCTGCGGCTTTTCCCAGGGCATGACCTATTCCTTCGAAAGCCCCAAGGTATTTGACAAGCTGCTGCTGCCGGAAGGGGATGCGCTGCGTAAGGCTGTGGTGATTTCCAACCCGCTGGGGGAGGATTTCAGCATTATGCGCACCATTTCCCTCAACGGTATGCTGACCTCCCTCTCCACCAATTACAACCGGAGAAACAAAGATGTCCGCCTCTATGAGCTGGGAAATATCTACCTTCCCAAGCAGGTTCCGGTGACGGAGCTTCCGGAGGAGCGGATGCAGCTGACCTTAGGGTTTTATGGGGAAGGGGACTTCTACACCATGAAGGGCGTGGTGGAGGAGCTCTTTGACCGGCTGGGCATGCATGAGAAGGAAACCTATGATCCCAATGCAGGCAAGCCCTTCCTTCATCCGGGACGCCAGGCCAATATCCTCTATAAGGGGCAGGTGATGGGGTATCTGGGGGAGGTGCATCCCCAGGTGGCGGATCATTATGAGATCAAGGACAGGGCTTATGTGGCTGTGATCGACATGCCCAAGGTAACAGAGCAGACGGATTTTGGCCGCAAATACGAAGGGATTGCCAAATACCCGGCAGTGTCCCGTGATATCAGCATGGTGATGCCAAAGAGCATCATGGTGGGCCAGGTGGAGGAGGTCTTTGACGCCCAGGGCGGAGAATACCTGGAGAGCTACCAGCTGTTTGATATTTACGAGGGCGCCCAGATCAAGGCTGGTTACAAATCGGTGGCTTATTCCATTACCTTCCGTGCCAAGGACAAGACATTGGAGGAGACGGACATTGCACCGGTGATGAAGGGAATCCTCAAGGCTCTGGAGGCGATGGAAATTGAGCTGAGACAGTAGATAGGAGCGCGCAGGATGAATGTAAAGGATTTTTCTTATGAGCTGCCCCAGGAGCTGATCGCCCAGGATCCGCTCAAGGACCGGTCCGGCTCCCGGCTGCTGGTTCTTGGCAGGGAATCCGGATCCCTGGAGCACACCGGCTTCCGTGAAATTCCGGCCTATTTAAGGCCGGGAGACTGTCTGGTGCTGAATAATACCAGGGTAATTCCCGCCCGCCTGTTCGGGGAGAAGGAGGGAACCCAGGCAAAGATTGAGCTGCTGCTGCTAAAGCGCAGGGAACATGATATCTGGGAGACCCTGGTGAAGCCCGGGAAGAAGGCAAAGCCGGGGACCAGAATATCCTTTGGCGGCGGTCTTCTCACCGGGGAGATCCTGGATGTGGTGGAGGACGGGAACCGTTTGATCCAATTTCACTATGAGGGGATTTTTGAGGAGCTTCTGGACCGGCTGGGGCAAATGCCCCTGCCGCCCTACATTACCCACCAGCTGCAGGATAAGAACCGTTATCAGACCGTGTACGCCAAATACGACGGCTCGGCGGCGGCCCCCACAGCAGGCCTGCATTTTACGCCCCAGCTGCTGCAGGAGATCCGGGAGATGGGGATCTCCATTGCGGAGGTAACCCTTCACGTTGGTCTTGGAACCTTCCGGCCAGTGAAGGTGGAGCATGTGACGGATCACCATATGCATTCCGAGTATTATGAGGTCAGTACAGAGGCCGCGGAGGTGATCAATCAGACCAAGGCACAGGGAGGCCGGGTGATTTGTGTGGGCACTACCAGCTGCCGGACCATCGAGTCGGCAGCTTCGGAGGAGGGAACGGTTTGCGCAGGCAGCGGCTGGACAGATATTTTTATCTATCCGGGGTATCGGTTCCGGGTGCTGGATGGCCTTGTTACCAATTTCCACCTGCCGGAATCCACATTGCTGATGCTGGTGTCCGCACTGGCAGGCCGGGAGCATGTGATGGCTGCCTATGAGGAGGCAGTGCGGGAGCGGTATCGGTTTTTCAGCTTTGGGGATGCGATGCTGGTGGTGTGAGTAAATGTTTTTATAAAATACTGCTGGGTGTGGCAGCGGCCGCTAACTATGAAATAAAACAGGGGAACGATTTTGCTTAATCTTTACAAAATATCGTGCGAATTGCCATGTGCGAATATAATTGTACAATATAAATCGCACTGCTCATGTTGGCAAAATCGTGCGATTTGCGTATAATATAAATGGTCAGAGGACATACTAATTTTGCAAGGATGAATTTCTTATGACTGTTAGTGCAACAGAACTTAAGAGTAATCTGGGAAAATACCTGGAATTGGCCACCAGACAGGATATCTTTATTACAAGGAATGGAAGAAATATCGCACGTCTCACCAGCCCTGCCATTGATAAGCTGATACCACGGATTGCTCCGCATTTCATGCTCCCGCAATCCTAAAACACCTCAAATCCGCTCATTTTTCTACGAAAAATGGCTACTTTTCGGTGTTTTGCGGGTCCCAAGTTCAAAAATCCTCTTGCAAGCCAGCTTGCATCGGATTTATTGACCTTTTGACCCTGGTATCATATTCGGACTGCTTGCAGCCATTGCTATTCTGGGCTGCATGGTCTATATGCTGTTCCGGCCGTATAAGGAGGCGACTAAGCTGACCAAAAGCATAAAACTGAAAATGGCGAAATAAGAGATTTTTGCGGCTGCGTTTAAGTGGCCGCTTTTTTTGCCGGTTTCAAAGATAAGCCCTGCTTTGGATAAAAATCTGAAAAATTCGACGAAATACTCCGGTAAATCAGAAAAAAATACAATGAAACGAAAGTTAAGTATGAAAGTTTTGTAGAACATGTAGGGTGTAAAAGGGCATAAAATCCCCC
>CAJUQB010000131.1 GCA_910588285.1 uncultured Lachnospiraceae bacterium | reverse complement strand
TTACTGTAATGGGAACAGATATGGGAAAAGTTACAGAGAATTTGATAAGTAAAATTGGCAGGGGTAATAGTTCCATATCTACAGTACCGACAGTAACAGGCTTTGATTTAAAAGTGTAAATATTATTATATAAAAACAAAAAATGGAGGATATTTGAAAATGAGTGTCAATGGAATTGGAAGTAATTATTGTTATATGGGGACTGATGTAAATCATATGCAGGAAAAGGCATCTGATACGAATGCAGGCAGGAAAGTGACACAGCAGCCAGTTAATCTCTCTATTTCTGATGAGGGAAGAAATATGCTGCGGGAAATGGTAAATAAGTTTGAACCTGATTCGGATTATGTCAATGCAAGGGAGCTGACAATACAAAATACAAATGAGGTTGCATGGGAACATTATACGGCAATGAGGGGAATCAGCAGCCAGACATTAAAAGATGGAAACTATAATGTGGAAGATGTAATGAAATCCATAATGGATACATATGAGGCCCGTTATAATGAAATCGTCAAAGAACATGAAAATGGAGACCGTGAAGTTTCCTATGAACTTACGGGGAAAAGGTCCCTTACGCTTGAAGAAGATTTGGCTGGACTGGATGAGGCTTTTAAGATGCGTCTGGCAAATCTGGAAGGATATATTACTTGTCAGCAGACAAACAAAGCCTTTGAAAATCCGGACAGTTCATGGTTTTTCAATAGAAACGGTTCCCAAAATGAAGGAAAAACACAGGACAGGATTCCGCTTTTTGACACAGAATACCGAGATTCGGCAGTATCAATCATGGAGCAGACAAGAGAAAAGTTTTTGGCGGCGTTCAAGAGTTTTGGTTACAAAAAAGGAGCAGCGATAGGCATATTGGCAGATGTGCTGAATAAGAATATAAGCTTTGCGGCAAAAACAAATCATTTATTGTAGGGCAAATGCTATTATGAAGATGATTATGGGCATTTATTGTTTAGCGGATGAAAGACAGTTCCACAGATTATTTTAGAGTTTGGAGGAAAAAAGTATGCCAGTTAGTATTTCAGATTATCCGGTGCATTTGCAGGAAGGGCTTAAACTTAATAGAGAGTGTTTGAAGTCTCAGGGAAGCCAAAATGAAGACCGGAAAGTGTTTCACAGGGATTCCTTAGAAGTTTCCCAATTATCGAAAAACAGGGAAATTTTAATGGATAAAATAAAGCATACGGTAGTGCAGTCGGCTGCATCGTTCAGCGATATGAGAGCTGGAATCTTAAAAGAAATCAGGGAAGAAAAAGGGCAGTATGGTTATCACGATGTAGTGAATGCCTGCGGGCTGAGCTATGCAAGACTGTATTCAGAAATCGAACTGCGTCATGAAAATGAACAGTATTATAAGACAGATGGGACGCCGCTGACAAAGGAAGAAGAGACAGAATGGCTGGATATGCAGTATGGGCAGGAAGTGGAGTGGCAGAAGTCCTGTGCCAGAATAGCGGCACAAGGGCAGGCATTTCAGGGAAATATTTCGGAAACGCCGACAAAAGAGATAGAAAAACTGGAAGATGCTTTTTATCAGGCGAGAGATGCTTATATGAAGCTGTACCATGAAAGCAAACAGGATGGGAGGCCGCTTGCTTTGCAGAATTTTGTTTTTGGGAACAGCCGGATGTATGAAGTGCTGGACAGATTAGGAAATATACAGGAGAGGGTGGAATAATGCAGGTTAATTCGTCCAATGGTTCATTGCAGAACAGATACTTTTCAGGGACAGGAAGCATAGGAGGTATCCATCTGCCTGACTTTCATGATAAATATGTTTTCTCCAAAAAGAAAAGCGGCGTCAGTGATGAGGAATACCGGAGGCAGATCAGGGAACAGGCTTATAAGGATTTTGCAAAAGGGCAGTTCCAGAACAAATCCGAAGGATTTAATAAGCTGATGAAAAGTTACACATCGGAAGTGTCCCCGGACAGAAAGGGAATCATCACTTCCGGGCTGAAAGTTGTATCAGGGAACAGACAGACTGTGCTGAAGCCGATAGATTTTGTGGCAACGCTGCTTGAAGGGAAAGTGAAATATCAGAAACTGCCATCAGGAAACAGCGATTACATAGAATTTTACGATAAGAATGGGGAAATGGTGGCGACTTATTCCAATAATGGGTGGACGATGTATACCACCAATGCGGAGGCATCCAGACAGACGGAAATGTGCATGATTTATAACGAGGCATGGGGAAACGCAAAGAGGGGCATTCCGCTGGCGGGTGAAGAAGCGGTGGGTGTAGAAAATCCGCAGAATAGTTTTGATGCAAAAGCATAGCAGGAAATAAATTTTACGGTTTCATATCCCCGATAGGCCATAGCCGGACAGGATGGGGCAGGCATCCCCGGCGTTTCGGCGGATTGGAGGAGTAGGTGTGGTTTAGGATAACAGGAAGGAGAGATAAAATGCCTTACATTACAGTTGAAAGCGGAGCTTTATCAGATGGTCAAAAGGAGGAACTGATAAAACGGTTGACGGAAGTGTCTTCCGAAATTATGAAAGTGCCGCAAGAATTTTTTGTTATAACAATTAAGGAAGTGCCGGACAAAAATTTTGGCATTGGAGGCAAAACGATTGATAAAGTAAAAGCAGAGTATATGCAGACACATAAATGATTTTCGGGAAGAAAGAGTGGCTTTGTGTGAATATATTAAGGATAGCTGGAGGAAAGTAGGCATAGAGAAATCTAGGAGGGATAATGAATCATACAGTTTTGGAATTTGAATGTGTTGGCATGGATAATGGAGGGAAATTCCCAGTCAAATATACGGGGCGTGGGCAGGACATATCGCCGGAATTTATTATTAAAAATTTATCGTCAGATACAAAGACGCTTGCTATTACATTAGAGGATATATCTCACCCGATTAAAAACTTTACGCACTGGCTTATTTGGAATATTCCTGCCGCTGACAGGATAAAGGGGGATATTCCGGCAGGCAGGATTGTGCCAACGTTAGGGAATGCTTGTCAAGGCATAGGATACGGTATTCATCGGTATGCAGGCCCGAAGCCGCCGAAAGGGAAAAAGCATACTTACCGCTTTACGGTTTATTCCTTAGATTGTGAAATGAATATAAGTGCCAATTCCATGAAAAGAAGTTTTCTGAAGAAAGCAGAAAAGCATATCATCCAAAAAGGCAGTATTGTTGATGATTTTGAATAAGAAATAAATTTCAACGGCTTTATATCTAATATGTTACAGCTTGACAAGGCAGGGCAGGCAATACCGTTATTCTGGCAGATTGGGGAATTGGGAACAGAAATGGCTTTGGATGACAGAGGAGCCGTTGCTTAAAAAATAAAAGACAACAATGGAGGGATTTTAGAAATGGGAATCAGTAATGTGAATGACCAGACTTCTGCATATGGAGCGGCTTTTAGGAACAAGCCAATATTCTTTATGACGGGAAAAGAGACAGAAGCATTTTTTAATGGGAAGATGCGCAGGAACATGGAGCTGCGGGAGGATACCTGTACCCTTAGCAGCAATCATACATACCGCAGGCAGCATACTGTCTATGAGGTTTCTGACAGGGATAAAGGCAGCGCATTCCTGGATTTGAATTTTCTGATCAAGGATGAGACCAGCAGCCTAAAAGGAAACCTCAGTGATGATAAAGATGTGGATTTTTATAATTTTTCCATCCCATTTATGAGTATGCAGAGGAATTACTTTAGCGTTGAGGCTTATCTGGATATGCCGGAGGGGTGCGATTATGACCTTACCTTGTATGACGAATACGGCAATCAGGTAGGAAAGGCAGAGTGGGACGGGGAAGGCCGGAAGAAGCTGAACATCCCGAATTGGGATATTGACACCAATAAATACTGCCTTAAAGTGGAAAAGGGAAACGGGGAGGAGGTTTCCCCGGATGATTATTACAAGATCAGTTTCCATGTTTCTGAAAATAAAGGCATAAAGTTTGATATTGACAGCCATGTTGCAGCAGGAGGAAGTGGGAGAAGATAAGTAAATGACTTTGTATTAAATAAAGCTTAAAATGGAGGATTTGAAAATGGCTATCAGTGGAGTAGGAAAAAATTATTACCAGAACAATGTGGAAACAAGGAGAAACACAAAGAATGTGAACGATACGGAAAAAATTTGCACTGGAAAAGCAGTGAGTACGCAGGAATTATCGGAAGCGGAAGAAATGGAACTGTTTAAGAAGGAATTTTATGCTGAACTTGAGAGGATACCAAAGAATAGAACAATTACCAATCTGGCAGTCAATATATCGGAGGAGGCATTTAAAAATATGAAAGCCGATCCGGAATATAGGGCAAAGATAATGTCGGCACTTCAACGTGATCTGACTTCATCGTTTGCTCCGTTAAAAGCATCATTGCTTATAACGGTAGGAGCGACCGAGAAAGATTATAGAGGAGATTCATGGTCTGGTCCTAATAATGATTCGGAGTTTTTTGCACGTTCGCAGGATAGTTTTTATAAGAAAACAAGCGGGAAGAAAGACAGGAATAAGGAACTGCTGGAAGAATATCTGGAAAAGCGGGCGCAGGCCAAGAGACAGCAACAGGAGCTGTTGGATGAAAAGGCTACTAAGGCGGAACAGGAGAGAAGCAGACTGGCAAAGGCATGGAGTAGTAAGCAGCAGATGGCGAAGGCTTCCAGTGTTTATGACGCAAATATCATGACAGAAACTATGGCAGGCGGTGATTTTCTATTCGGATAAATGCGGGCATCATGCCCGGACTTATTATAAGGGGGCATGGGCGGTTCTGAATGACAGATGAGCCGCCGGTACGATAAGTATAATATTTTAGCAATCGGGAGGATAAGGATTATGGCAATTTCAGGAGTAACAGATTACACAAACGCTTATGCAGGTTATATAAATTCTGCAAACAACAAAAAGCAGGCAACAGAGGGAGCGGGTACAGAAAAGGAAACAACCGCCAGAAAGACGGCAAAGGATGAATTGTCCTACCTTACTGAAAAGTACGAATGTATGAAAAACAAAGATTATTCAGTAAATATAAACAGTTCACTTTTAGCGAAAGCTACAAGTGACAGTATTTTAAACCTGATATTTTAATTAGACGTTTTTGTGCGGGAGATAGGAACTTTAGTTTGGAGGGCTACAAACAGAGTTATCCATGACTCCATAGCCTGTTATGCACATTTCCACGATGCAAGGGAAGGATTTAGGATAGGATTGATATGATTGATTCAGTTTCGCAGATTGAGAATACAGGGGGGTTATAGTATAATGAATCGGGAGGTAGCATTATGAAATACAGAATACTGATTATTGAAGATGATGTTGTGATACAGACGCAGTTAAGAAACTTATTAGCAGGAAATGGATATGAAACGGAAATAATAAATGATTTTCCTGTTTCTATGGAACAATTAAAATCTTTTCAGCCACATTTGATTCTTCTGGACATAAAATTGCCGGGAAGTGATGGCTTTTCGGTATGTTCACAAATACGCACTTTTTCTAATGTTCCGATCATTTTTGTCACAAGTTGCAATACTGATATGGATGAGCTGAACAGTATCATGCTTGGAGGAGATGCTTTTATTACCAAACCATATAACACAGCAATCCTGTTGGCAAAAATTGCATCTTTACTAAAAAGGGTATATCCTGTGACGGAACAGGAGGCATTATCCTGCAATGGGGTTACCCTGCATTTAGAAAGCAGTAAAATAGAGTTTGCGGAGCGGCAGGTTGAATTGACAAAAAACGAGTTGAAAATATTATATTATCTGTTTAAGCATGCCGGTGCAATTTGTACCCGTGCTGATATCATAGAGTATCTGTGGGATAACCGACTTTATGTGGAGGATAACGCGTTAAGCGTCAATATCAATCGAATCCGTGATAAACTGTCTGCCATTGGCGTGACGGATTTTATCAAAACAAAGCACCGGCAGGGGTATACCATATGAATAGAAAACTTTATTGGGAACTGAAATTGCCGGTCATGTTTCTCAATTTCCTCTGCATGATTGGGATGGCTATATTCTTAAGTGTGACAGGGAACAGTTTTGACGGTATTTTTCTCATTCTGAGTATCTGGATTGTCATTTTGACAGCCCATCTTGTGATATCTTATTACAGCAGAAAGGTGCAGATGAAAAAACTGCTGGATCTTGCAGAGCAGTTAGAAGAACGTTATCTGCTTTCCGAGGTAATGGAAAAGCCGGAACGTGCTGATGATCAGGTGTATTACCGACTTCTGAAACTGGCAGGAAAATCTATGCTGGAACAGGTAAACGAAGTCAGAAAGGAGCGGACAGAATATAAAGAATATGTGGAGCAATGGGTGCATGAGATTAAGACACCGATTACCGCAATGAAACTACTCTGTGAAAATGTTCATTCACAGGAAACAAAGGAATTATTGGTGGAGCTTGAAAAAGTAAACCGTTATACAGAACAGGCGCTTTATTATGCCCGGAGTGAACATACGGAAAAAGATTATTGTGTACGGGAAATCTGTCTGTTTGATGTGGTGCATCAGGCGATCGCAGAAAACAAGTATCTGCTTCTGCAAAATGGCATTGGGATTGACCTGCAGGAAACAGACGATAGCGTTTACTCTGATGAGAAGTGGCTATGCTTTATTCTGAACCAGCTTATTGTCAATTCTGTCAAATACCGGACAGAGCAGCCGGTACTGAAATTCTATACTGAGCGCCAGGGCAATCAGGTTATCTTGTGTGTGCAGGATAATGGTATCGGAATTGATGGGGGTGACCTGCAGCGTATTTTTGAAAAAGGTTTTACTGGACAAAATGGCAGAAATGCGCCACAAAATTCCACTGGCATTGGTCTGTACCTATGCAAACGCCTATGTGATAAATTAGGAATTGGGATTTGTGCAGATTCCAAAGGCAGCGGCACAATCCTTCGGCTTATCTTTCATGTTAACGATTTTATTGAGCGGGTGCAGGGTTAAAATCCTGCACTTCTTACATTTTTGTTAGAATTTTGTAAGAAAACTTGATACAAACGGCAGTCAATTTCTCTTACAATAAAGACATACAAACGGCAGCCGGTTTCATTTACAATAAGGACGAGGTGCAATTATGAAAGAAATTTTAAGGCTGGAGCATATCCAGAAATTTTATGGGAATCGGGGAAATCTTACAAAGGCGATTAACGACATTAGTTTTTCGGTAAATAACGGGGAATTTGTCGGCATTATGGGAGCTTCTGGTTCCGGAAAGACTACACTGCTTAACTGTATTTCTACGATTGATACTGTCAGCGCAGGGCACATTTATCTGGACGGAACCGATGTGACGGAAATAAAGGAGAAAGAATTGGCACGGTTCCGGAGGGAAAACCTTGGCTTTGTCTTTCAGGATTTTAACCTGCTGGACACACTGACGGTTTCAGAAAATATTGCCCTGGCTCTTACTATCAACAAAGCGCCTGCAGAACAGATCGAGGGTAAAGTGCAGAAAGCAGCGGAAAGTCTTAACATCACGGATATTTTGGATAAGTACCCCTATCAGGTGTCCGGTGGTCAGAAGCAGCGCTGCGCCTGTGCCAGAGCCATCATCAATAAGCCAAAACTGATCCTGGCAGACGAGCCTACCGGAGCATTAGACAGCCATTCGGCACAGATGCTGCTCAGTACCATGCAGAGCATCAATGAGCAGCTTAAGGCTACAATCCTCATGGTGACACACGATGCCTTTTCGGCAAGCTATGCGAACCGGATTCTGTTTTTACGGGATGGCGTGATTTTTACCGAGATTTTGAAAGGCGGCAATTCCCGTAAGGCATTCTTTGAAAAGATACTAGATGTTCTTACGATGCTGGGAGGTGGGCAGAACGATGTATACTAAACTGTTCAGAAATAATATAAGAAAGGCATTAGAGGACTACGTGGTCTATTTCTTCACCCTTGTTATCAGCAGTACATTGTTTTTTGCCTTTCTTTCCCTGACAAGCAGATATAACGACATTTTAGGCGGAGACGGAAATTACTCACTGACGTTGTTCCAAAATACGATCCGGTACGCTGTACTGGCAATTTCAATTATTTTTGTCGCACTGATTCGTTATATCAATACCTATATGCTGAAACAGCGCAGCCGTGAATTTTCCGTTTATATGATTCTTGGAATGGAACAAAGGACGATTGCAAGACAGTTTTTCAGTGAAACTTTTGTTTTTGGTATTGTGGCTGTGTTGGCGGGCTGTATTTTGGGTACGGCATTGTCTGGAATGATGACGGCTTTTGTTTTGAGAACGATTGGAGGCTCAGGGGCATTCCGTCTTGGTTTTTACCCGGATACGATGATTTTGACACTGCTGTTCTTTGGCGCTGCATTTCTTTTTGTTGGGGCATGGAATATTCGCAGGATTTATAAGATTAAGCTGATAGATCTGCTGAATGAAAAGAAGGCAAATGAGGGACAGCGGAAAAAAAAGGGCAGCTACCTTGTTTCGCTTGTTGCCGCATTGGTCTGTTTTGGTATTGACGGTGTGGTGCTGTATGACTTTTCCCATATAAATGGCATCTATGCCGGAAATATTCCTGAAGAAATCAGCAACCGCTATCAGACTGCGGCTATTGTTGCAGCGATTGCAGGGATATTTGCTTTATACAATGCACTGGCATTTATCATAACCGTAATCCGAAAGCGCAGGAAATGGAAGAACCACAATATCAACTCCGTCCTGCTTGGAAATCTGTTCCAGAAGGTATCAGCCACCGCAAGGATACTTTCTATATCAACGCTGGCGATCACGGTTTCGCTTGTGGCTTTTGTGATTCTGCCCATGCTGGCGGAGATCACAACGGGATATCTGGACTATCGGATGCCTTATGATATCATGATATACAACACTTACATGTATATTGATGAAATGGATGATATTCCTGAGATTGACTTTTCTTTTATAGGGGATATCCTGCAGGAGCATGACATCACAGTATCAGAGGAAGTATCTCAGAAAAGTTATTTTGTGTGGGAAAGGGATTTTAATACGGTTGATACCAGGGAATACTGGCGTGACCTTCCAAGGCTGGCAATGAAGATTTCAGAATATAATGCTATGCGCAAGATGGCGGGCTTTGAACCGGTTCCGTTAGCTGATAACGGGTTCTTTATGCACCTGGATTATGAAATGGACATGGAAAGTACCATAGAAAGTATCGGCATCGGCACAAGGACACTTCAATTAGATGACGGGACACTTCTGATGCTGGCAGATACGGGAGTTTATAACGAACCGTTAGGACAGTATCTGTTTAACAGTGGCGGGAGCGTGCTGGTGTTCCCTGACGCTGTATGTGACACACTTCATCTGGCACGTACCTGTTATTATGCAAATACGGGAAATATAATTCCATATAATCTTTGCGATTCCATACGGGATGAGATTTCAGAAGCCTTTCGGAATCGTTATGAGTATCTTTTTGACCGTTATGAGGCGAAATATGATACGGACAGGCATTATTCCAGTTTTATAGACCCGATCCGTTTTCGTACACAGGAAAATAATGATACTGTTTTGACTGCAACTAGTGTCCGTCTGCTGGGTATTTATTCCGGAACTATCTTTTTTATCATCTGCATAACTGTTTTAGCTTTGCACAGTGTGGCAGATTCGATTGACCACCGTATGCAGTACCGCACGTTACATCAGATTGGTGTAGATAGGGACGATATTGTAAAAATGGTAAGCAGGCAGAGCTTATACTATTTTTTTACGCCTTGTGTAATTGCATTTATAATCGCAATGCTGCTGATTTATTCTTTCATTGTAAGATATGGGCATAAAGTGTTCACATATATTGGCAGTATGGGGTTTCAGTATGGGGTAATGATTCCTAGTCTGCTGATTGTGCTGATACTTGTTTGTTATTATGGAGCAACGATTTACATGATTAAAAGAAACTTAAATAGGACTCTCAACAGCATTAGATAAGGAGTAGAGAACAGCAGATTATAATATTAAATTTTAAATGAGGATAAGAGGTGTGTCGCAAAGAAGAAAGTGTATGGCGGCACATTTCTTTTTTAGAATAATTTATTGCGAAAATCACCATTGGCTCCGTGGATGAGAATGAGCTGCGCAGATACCGTGAGAACCTGCGGCATCTATAAAAATAGCAGGGTATACGAAAGACAAAGAGGAAAAGGGCTCACAGGCCCCTTTTCCATATGCGGCGGTCTGCCTTTTCCGCAGGCAGGCCGGGCGGCCTGATAAGGGAAATTGCTTGGAAAGCGGGGCAATAAGAGGTAATATGCTTACACGGCGGTTTGGGTTTGTGCCGCCTTATATCGGACGAATGGCGAAAAACTTTAGGCTTTAGGGTTAATTTTGAACTTTTTATGGGAAAGAAAAAGATTTCGTTACCTTTCAAATAGGGTTTCGTTCCCTCGCGGCTGATTGCGCCAAAATTCTGCCGATATAGAAAGTAGAAAAAACTGCCCGTGGGGAAGAAAAGTTCCGAGAGGTGTTCCGCAGAGCAGAACGGGAGCTGGAAAAGCGGAAAAGCAAACGGCGGGAAACGGTGTTCATAA
>CAJUQB010000130.1 GCA_910588285.1 uncultured Lachnospiraceae bacterium | reverse complement strand
CTTTGTCTACCGCTTGCTAAAGGCGGTTTATGGCATACACCCTAACGGGCGCACGATGGTCTCTTTCCCAAGCAGGGAGTTCCAGCTTTTCAGCGTGGTTTCTTCCTTGCCTCCCAGGAAAAGGGAAGCGTCACAGTTGCCGATGATGGTGTCCATGTTATCCTTATAAAGCGCCTTTAGCTGGCTCTGCGCCTGCAGGACCAGACAGGCCGAAATCTCCCTGGAACGGATCGTTGCCATCAGCTTTTCCAGGTTTGGAATCTGCCCAATATTGGCTGCCTCGTCGATCAGGCACCGCACATGCACCGGCAGCCTGCCGCCGTACTTGTCATCGGCACGCTCACAGAGCAGATTGAATAACTGGGTATAGGCCATACTGACAAGGAAATTAAAGGTCGCGTCCGTATCGCTGATAATAAAGAACAGCGCCGTTTTTCTGTCTCCCACCAGGTCAAGCTCCAGCTCGTCATACATAGTGATCTCCCGGACTTCCTTAATGTCGAAGGGGGCAAGTCTGGCACCGCAGGAAATAAGGATCGATTTTGCTGTCTTGCCCGCCGCAAGTTTGTATTTTTTATACTGGCGTAAGGCGAAGTGGTCCGGGTCTTTTTGCTCCAGTGCGTCAAAGAGAAGGTCAACGGCATTTTTGAAACTTTCGTCATCCTCCCGGACCTCCATAGCGTTTATCATTTCTACCAGGGTGGAAAAATTCTGCTCGTTTGTGGGGGCCTCATAATAAATATAGCCGATCAACGCTGTGTAAAGCAAGGTTTCGGCTTTGACCCAGAAATCGTCACCTGATTTTCCTTCTCCTTTGGTGTTTGCGATCAGCACCGTTACCAGTTTCAGAATATCCTTCTCATTGTGAATGTAGGCAAAAGGGTTGTAGTGCATACTTTTTGAAAAGTTGATCGTATTGAATACCTTGATCTCATAAGGCTCATACACGATTTTTCCATTCTTTCCCCGGACCGGGTTGCCGTCCTTATCCAGTTTCGGTGTGCCACGGCTTAATAGTTTTCCTACCTCAATCAAGACCGTACCTTTCGGATCAGTGACAACATACGATGAGTGCATCTGCATAAGATTGGGCTTGATAAAAAATCTCGTCTTACCAGAGCCGGAACCACCGACTACCAGCACATTTTTATTGCGGGCATGGGCCGGATTCTTCGGCCTGCCGGACATCATAAGCCCCTCGGTCTGCGTCAGGATAATGTTGTTTTCCGGTTTCGGGTCCATAAAAGGGGCAATGTCTGTTTTGTTGCCCCAACGGGCCGATCCGTATTCCACATTTTTGCGGTATTTTTTTGCGTCCTTTCCTCTGAGATAGACAGCCAGCCGCACAATCACCGCACCGCATAATCCCACCAGCCAGTCCAGCGCCGCACCCGGCCACATACTCTGAAAGGCCATACTAAAACCTTCGGACAGCCCTAACAATTTCTGTGAGGCGTCCGCTCCGGGGGCAAGGCGCACCGCCTCGCCCAGCTTCGCAAATACCAGAAGGAACAACAGATAGGGCAGGTGAAGGATCACCTGCTTTTTGAGAGTATCGGTATCTATCTTCATCGTTCTGGGCCTCCGTGTTCCTTGTTTTTCACCCGGTCACGGCCAAGCGCCTGCGCCAGCTCCTTAAATTTATGAAGCTGGGAGAGCAGAGAAGGTCTCTGTGTACGGGCAAGGTCTTTCCGGGTATATTCCTTAAAAGCCGCCGTCAGCGCGTCCGCCTGATTCGCCTTGAAATAGACCGTCCATTTCGGGGGATCGGTCCCCAGCTCTTTTTCAATATAGTAGCGGACCTGGTGTTTTCTGGCGTACCGCTCAAAAGAACGGATTCTGCCGGACACTTCAATGGTATTGGCCCCTGGGTCTTTATAGGTCAGCCGTTTCATGCTGTTCCTTCCGACTTTCGGGGTAGTGCGTTCCTGCTCCATCTTACGGAGCACAGCGGCAATCGCAGAACGCAGCACCCGCCCGGACAGCTTTGCTGCCTGGATGGAGACCGATACGGTCCGCTGTTCCAAATCTTCCTGCATAAGCATCCTCCTTCCTGATAGATTCTGTAATTATAAATAGGAAATAACTGTTTAACGGGCATCCCCAATCACCTGCTGGCGCGGGGCGTGCTCAAAGGCTTTTGCCGCCTGCTCTACCTGGATTTTCGCATGTTTCAGAAGCGTCTTGATGATGGTCGCCGGGTGATCCTGTTCCTCCAGGTGTTCCACCATGCCCCTGCACTCGTCCGGCAGGTAATCCGCCATATCTTTACAGACATCGGCCAGGTCTCCCATAAAGCCCCAGCAGCTATCCGTGAGCTCACCGTTTTTGTAAAGCTCAAATCCGTAGCACTCGCCTCGCAGGTAGGAATCATAGGCAGCGACTTCGCTGCGCATCAAATCCTCCGCCTTTTTCCGAATGGCACCGGTCATTTTTTCACCGCCGAACTCTTTTAGGGCATCCTCTTTGGAAACATAAATCCATCCCACCTGCCCGCTGTCCCAGGGATCATTGAAACTTGTGGTCTGCATGGCAAGGCCGCTGTGATCCATGAGATAAAGGGGCAGCGTAATATATTTTTCGGAGATCACCTTCAGCATGGCGTCATCAACCGCCCGTTCCTCCGTCTTTGGCCCGTGCCGGAACCGGCTGCTCACAATGTTCACCATATGTTCATAGCGTTTCAGACCCGCTTCATCATGCCCCACGGTATCTAAATACATCTCCCGCAGGAAATCATCTTTATCCATGTAATTGTGACTGTCACCCAGCGCATAGCGGGGGTGGAAGCAGGCCATTGTACCAAAATGTTCGTCTACCTCACGGGGAGAGATTAAAATATCGTCCGGCTGCACCATCAGCGCATAGGGGCCTTCTACTGCCATCAGCATAGGCTATCAGCTCCTTTCCGGCCCTCTGGCCTTTTTATCCGGCGCTTTCGGCTCTGCCTGTGCTGCCTGTTTTCTTGCATTGTCAAGCTGCTCCCGCACCGAAACATCCCGTTTCGCTTCCGGCGCGCCTGCGCCGAAGAAGCCCGGCAGCTCCTTGAAGCCGATACTGTCCACGTAATATGCGGCATCCGCACCATTCTCATGCAGGACCACCACATCGGAAACGGAAAGGGAGTGACCCCTGAAATCTTCCGGGTGGTCGATATTAAAACGCCTGTAAATATCCTCCAGCGTTTCGCCCGGTTCCCGCTGCATTGCATAGACCATCTGGTAATGGTCCCGATCCACGGAAAGCCCTTTACTTTCCAGCCAGTCCAGGGACATAAAACGGAAGTTATCTGTATTGTCCGATAAGTCAAGCTGATAAATAGAATAAGTGCTGATCCCATACTCTTTTTTATAGGAAGAAATACGCGCTAAAAGCGGCGCTGTTTCTCCCTCCATGTGTTCCTCGCGCTCAAATGCCGCCAGCCTCATGCGGATTTTTCCGGTATCTCCTGAAAGCAGCTCGTCCGCCATGCGCTCTTTCTCTGCATGGGAATCCGGGTACAGGTCTGCATAGGCCCCGCTGTTCTGCCTGAAAAATTCGTCCAGGTCAAAGGCCAAATCCGTGGTGTCGTCAAGCCTTATGTCATCCCTGCCCGGTTCCTCCATGACAGAAACCGGCTGCTGCTTTTCTTCCGGTGGGAGGGGCTGCTTCACCGCAACGATCTCACCCGCCAGCCGGTAAAATTTTTCCGGATATTTGAACTGTTCCTTATACTGATCCATAAAGTAATCGGGAAGGTCGGTAAAACTTTCCTCACCGAGACCGGCCATGAAAAAGGTACCCGCCATGATCTCGAGCATTTCGCCGTCCTCATTATAAATTGCCCTGTTCAGGGGCAGCCCGTTTATTTTCCCTTCATCATTGCAGACAATCGCGACAGGCTCCGCATAAGGGTAGTAGCCCTCTATGCCTCCCCCGACTGCCTTCTGCATGGATTCAAGGCTCCCGTCAAGCTCGGCCTCATAAGGCGCTTTCCCAGGCTCTATCATCAACACTTTCAAATCTGCATATCCTCCTTCTTTTTATTTGCCACACCAGGAGCAGCAGGTGTTTTCTCCTGTGTTTTGGCCGCAGACAGCTTTTCCAGCACGGAAGGTTTCTCCGGCTTTTCAGGCATAGAAATACCACCCTCCGAAACTTCGGCGGCGGCGCGGTCTGTTTTTACCGGTTCCTGGCCTTCCACTGTATATCCGGGGAGAAGTGCACCATTGACCGTAAAACAGTTTTCATGCTCTTTAGGGATGGGCGGTGAAATCTCCGCAAACAGATGGGAATAGGCTTTCTTGCGCCCATCCAGATATTTTACGGCAGAGGCTTTATCCGTATAGCGTTTCTTGTCCTGTCCTGCGAGATGGATACTGTAGCCGTCCTTCGGTGAATTCAAATACAAATCCCAGGTCACATACCAGACAACCGGAACACTCTGTTTTGTCTCCGAATCATATTTGGTATCTTCCCTGATCCGGCAGGTCATCTTATAAACCCGGTTGCTGATTTCCTCCCAGTCATTGTTATTTGGATTGGGCTGCCACCTGTTCGCCGTGTGCTTTACTTCCGGGGTTCGCAGATATTCCAATGCCCGGTTAATCATCTGCGTGGCGGCTGCCTGCTTTTCCCATTGCTTTGCCGCAGCAACCACAATCTCATAGGCTTTCTGTTCACCGTCAATGCTGCCTTGGCGCATGGATTCCAGATTTTCGGCTCCCATTGTTATCAAGGAAGAAATATCTACATCTTCACAAGAAATACTGTGCTCGACTTTCAGCTCATATCCCGGTTCTAAGCGGTCGCCATACCGGTAAGCGCGGTAATCTTTATTTTCTTCCAAAATCTTTCACACCTCCTTAAATCTCCGGCGCATGGCTCTTTTTGGGAACCGCCTGTGCCGGGGTAGTTTTTTCTGCCGGTTTCGCCGCTGCAAGCTGCGCCATGACCGAAGGCCGATCCGCTGTAAATATGGAAATCTGCTCATTCTCCGCCAACGGCTGCACCGGAATGGGCAGCGTCACATCCGAATGGGTAAGTATCTGCTCCCGTTTCAGGTCTGCCACGATCTCGTCAAATACCGCATTGATGGCCCTGCGTTCCTCACCTTCAGGATAGGCTTTCAAAACCTCCATTTTTCCGTCTTTATCAGTCGCAAAGGTGACAGCACAGTCCGCATGGCCTGCCAAATAATCTGATTGATAGGGCAGCTTATCCTTGATGTAACAGGCAAAGGCCCTGGCGGTCATTTCCGTGTTGCTGTCCCAATAGCCG
This sequence comes from uncultured Lachnospiraceae bacterium, assembly GCA_910588285.1. Lineage (GTDB taxonomy): Bacteria > Bacillota > Clostridia > Lachnospirales > Lachnospiraceae > 14-2. The sequence continues at coordinate 6,392 of CAJUQB010000130.1, read as the reverse complement.
CCGTCCTTTTCACATTCCTTACCCATGCGCACGGAATTCCGGTAAAAATCAGTTTCCACCCGCCCGATCTGCGGAGCCTCCTGCGCCTGCATCCCGGACAGCATGTGCTCGAATATTTCCAGTCGTTCCCGCTCACTTTTGGGGATCACCCGCCCGGTGACAGACTTCTTAAAAGCGCTGATCTGTTCCACGGAGCCGGCCTCGCCGGACAAAAACGCCTCCCTGAGAACCGCGTAGGTTTCCATTTGTGCCTCATTGCCATACCGTTTCAGAGAACCGAGCACCGCAGAATCCAGCCAGCTTGCCGCATTTTTCCGGGTGCGCTCTGTCTGCGCTTCGGTACGGGCTGCCGCCTGCTCTGGGGTCTCCGGCTTATATTTCATGGTATCAATCAACTTTTGGAACGGCGCATAGAGGCGGGGCTGTTCCGAGAGCATCCCTTTTGCGCCCATTTTCGTACCCAGGTAATCGTCAAACCCGTGCCACCATTCATGGGCTAAAGAGCCGGCCCCGTGCATCTTCGTAAGGTTGATAACCTTGCGAAGCGGTTCATAATGGGCCGCCGCGTTGCCGCTGCCCCTGGCGCCGAAAGCGATAGCAAGCGTTCCCTGGTAGGCAATGTCTTTGTCGCTGACCTGCAGGGCAGACGCCAAATCTTTGAGCGCTTCAAAACCCATGTCGAGGGAAGCCTGCCGGTCATTCTGGTTCATCCAGTTCCCAAACTCACCGCCGCGGAACCCGAAGGTATCAAGGTAGTGCTGCCCGGTAATCTCTGCACCGTTTCTGTAATCCGGCCCGGTTCGCCGCACAGCGATAAGCTGTGGAGGCACAAACCGCGTCTTTCCGCTTTTGCTGCGGCCTTTTGCCAGCTCCTGCACCCATTTCAGGGCAGCCTCCCGCGTTTCAAAATTTGTCTGTAAGATGGAATAACCCTTCGTCACATAGTAGGTATCAGGTTTCCAGTCATTATTTTTGGCATAGGTATTCTTCCCGTCGTTGAAATGGATCGCATAACCCTTCGGCACCTTCTGGTTTTTGGAAACGCCAAACTGTTCCTTCTGTGCTTTCTGTGTAAAGTTCCGCTCAAAATATCCCGCTGAGCGGATCATCAGGGTATTGGACAGCTTGTTTGTAATGGCTGGGTTCTCCTGACCCTTCTCCGTTGCCCGGTAATGGGTGCCGCTGCCCCAGCCCTGCACCTGTTCCAGATACCCGTTTTCCACAAAGAAACGGTCATAGACCTTCATTGCCTCCTCCACGGTGCGGACCTCCGAGACCGTGCTTTGCAGCTCCCGTACCGTCCTGATATATTCTTTCTGCCTTGCAAGGCGTTTCTCCGGCGTATCATCCCTGCGGTAATACTGCGGGGAGGCATTCAGCCCGTCCCGCGCCTTTTTGATAAAATAGACCACGCCAAGGGGAATCCCGTCATCAAGCATGGCCGTATAATCCGGTTTCTTCCAGATATTATCCTTTTTTACGAATTTCTCGGCCTCACGCTCATTCATGGCGTCCAGGTCGTTCACATAAAGCCCCCGGTCCTTCCACAAGTCTTTTTTGGCGCCGCCGATCTTTTCCCCGAAATCTTCATGCTGTATGTTATCTGCCAATCCTTATCACCTCCAATCTGTCATAAAAAATCACCGCTCTGGGGAAGGGCGGCGTTCCTGTGATTTATCAGGCTGCGGGCGTATTCCCATGATCCGGTCCGTTTCCCTGCGGACCAATCGGTCAAGTGCGCCCAAATCCTCCGGGGTAACGGCAAACTCCCGGTAATTCTCATACCAGAGCCCCGTGACTGCCGCAATCGGCGGTACCTTTTCCGGCCCTCCGGGAAAAAGGCGGTAGACCGGACCGCCGTCAAGGAGCATCTGCTTCGCTGTCCCCAGGGGTATGCGGTACATATCTGTGTCCGGGTTCTGCGCCTCCTCCATATACTCCACATTCAGACGTTCCTCCAAATCCTGCGGCATATAGGAAAATGCCTGCTCCTTCCATTGGCTGAACCGGTTAGAATAGCGGTACTGCCATTCCGTCACCTGCTCCGGCGCATAAAGGTAGCGCCAGGTTTTCAGGGCATCCTTTTCGCATAGTTCCATTGCCTCCCATTTTTCAATGCCTGCCTCCGCCTTCGTGCCGTCCCGGTATTCCATGTTGACTCCGTAAGGGTAGAGGGTATTCCGTTCTATGTCCTGCCGCAGCGTGTCAAGGTCCGTCATCAGGACATCCCCGTACAGCCGTCCGTCCTCCTTACGCTCTGTGTGGAACAGGAAAGCCCTGGCACCGGGGTATTCCGTCATGGCGGCCATCCGGTAAAGCTCTCCTGTGGGATAGTAGGCAGACAGGGCATCAGCAAGCCATATGTGGTTTTTTCCCATGATAGCGATAGAATCCTGCCCGGTGTTGGTTGCCAGTGAGCGCAGGTTGAATTCACTTTCCCGCAGGAAATCCCCGGCCAGGATATGGAGCTCATAGGCAAATACACCTAAATCCGTATCACGGACTAAGTGAATCTGCGGAAGCGCATCATCTTTCATAGTGACCGGTGCCATTTATAGATTCCTCCCATCTGCCGGCGGCTGCCCTCCGGCAATCTTGCCGACGATCTCCGGCCCGGTCTCGTAAATCTGCATGAGCCGCTTTGCTGTTCCGCATGGCTGCGCTGCACCGCTGGTCCAGAGCCGGACCGTGGAAGGGGCGACGTTCATCAGAAGCGCAAGGCCTTTCTCGTTCATATCCAGTTTTTCCATCAGGGCCTTAACCATGTCGGGGTCATAGTCCGGACACCGGGCAGCTTCAGCAATCATCTGTAAAGCGGTGTTCTCTGTGTTCATTATTTCTAAAATCCTCCTGTCAAATTGAAATAGCCGCCTGTTTCTGGCGGCATTGTTGTTGATGGTCTTTCATTTTCTCCGTAACATGGAGCAGCATTTCGTTGTAGTCCTTTCCTATACGGGGCGGGTTGATCCCCACCCGGATATGTTTGAACCGCTGATCTTCATGGAGCATTGCCTTGATCCTCCTGGCATTTTTAAGGCCGCCAAGATCATTGTCCATGTAGAGGCTGACGCGCCGGATTTCCGGGTGGCGTTTCAAAAATGCAGTCAGCGCCACATGGGAAGTGCCGCCCAAAGACAGCCGGTAGCCGTCCCATTTCCAGCCTTCCAATTCCTGCAGCGTGGCATGGGAGAGGGCGTCAATGGGTGCCTCAAAGACCGCCACATGGCGGCTGCCCGGATTCCTCGGTGGATAGCAGAAGCTATATTCCTTGTCGCTGCCGTAAACATCTTTTCTGAGATTGCCGGTAATGCTCCGCATACAGGCAAACTTCGCTTTGCCGGCTTCATCCTTTCCCACAAACACACAGACCGGCTCGCCATGATACCGTGCCTCATAGAACAGCCCTTTCCGGAAACACCGGCCAATCACATCAGAGCTGATCCCGCGCCGCTGTAAATAGGAAACAGCAGAGGTAGCACACCGTCTGGCCCAGGGGAGAGAAAAAGGTTTCTTCTCCGGTTCTTTCTGCACATGGGCTTTTTCTGTTGCACTCCGATAGGCCGGTGCCTGCTGGATTTCTCCGCCTACCAGCGTATGGACCGCATCCACCAGCCCATAGCCCCGAATCTGGATCAGATAATCCAGGGCGTTGATACTCCGGCCCCGGCTGTTCCAGTACCAGTACCTTTTCCCGGTCACATAGACCAGGCTGTCATGTTCCTTGTGCCGGTAATTGGGCCCGTCCCGTTTCAGTACCCCAGGCTCATGGAACTGCAGGTATGCGAACAGGTCCGCCTCCCGCGCCGCCTGAATCTGTTCTTTGGTTACGCCGGGCATCGTGCCGGCACAGTATTTCTTTTCATCGTGCCCCGCCTCCTTTCCGTGATGAAAAAAGACGCCCAAAGACGCCTAACAGCCGTACAGGTCATGGTTGACCTCGGCACGGTAATAACTGTCCATTGTTGCCGGGGCATTATACAGCGCCGCCAGCAAATATGCCTTGATATTTCCGACTTTTGTAGTGTTCTTGTCAATACAGTCAAAGACATACTCCAAGTGGCCGGAATTGATCTTCAGGAAACGGCTCTTTACCACCTCCCTGGGGAAATCATCCCCGGCGATACGGATATATGGCCGTTTGGATAAGACCACTTCAAGCATAAGCTCCACAGTCTCGTCTAAGCGTTCTTTCCCATGCCGGGAGACCATACAGTCATACTCAATATTTTCTTTCAGGATTTCACGGTAAGCGTCTATCAGCTCTATCCGATCCATCCCATCCGGGCGGACTGCCGCCTCTGGGCCTGCAGGATAGATTGATTGGTGGGTCCTTGATATATCCGTTTTTGATTTTTTAGTTCTTTGTGGATTAGTATTTAATTGTGCGGGATTTTCCTGTCCAGGTTCCGCCTGTTCAGGTTTTGCCTGTCTTGGATTTACCTGTCTTGGATTTTCCCGTTTAGGTGAATCCTCCTGTTTTTCAGCGTTTACAGGCTTTTCATGAATCGTATATTCAATATCTCCGAGCTGCCCGTTCTCATAGCGGAGGCGCTGCCTGGTGAGATACCCGTGCCGCTCCAGTTCCTTCAGAGCGGTGGTGATCGAATCCACACCGTCCTTACAGATATGGGCGAGCCCCTTTGTGGTATAATCCCAATCTTCCGGCAGCGACAGCATGAGGGAGAGAAGCCCCTTTGCCTTTAAGGACAGTTCCGTATTGCGCAGATGGTGGTTACACATGATCGTGAAGTCCTTCGTTTTTTCTACCCGGAATACAGCCATTTCACAGCCTCCTTTCTCCGGTTATTTCCGTTACAAGGCGCGGTCCCTGCGGTCATAGTGGAGGTGCCCGCCTGAGACCTTTGCATGGTTTTTCAGTTTGACCTCACCTCGTTCCTGGCTGTCTAAGAATTTCTGATAGCCGGCATCCGTAAGGAACAGGCGCATCTTATCGCCCTTGTCACCGACAGGGGAATCATACGACAGCACATCAAAGACGATCATGTGACGCACCTCCGGGTCGAAGCGTTCCAGCGCCATGATGTCGTGCCCCTTCAATTTCTCTGCGCCGGATTGCTGCCTGGCCTCGGCAATCTTTTCCCCAATCGTCCGGGGTGGGTAGGGCAAACGGTAATTCTTCTGAATATCCCGCACAATGTCCATGCACTCGGCATCCGTCAGGATGCGCAGCTTTGCCATCAGGTTTTCCGCTGCCCTTCGCTGTTCGGGATTCTTTGTGTATCTGGCAGTCATGTAAAGCTCGTTCAGGACTTTGGATTGATAGTCACCCTCAACCTGAAACAGCAGCCTTTTTTCCATTTCGTTTAATTCCATGTGAATCTCCTTTCTCCTGAAAATGGGTATGAAAAAAGGGCGTCCACCTGCAAAAGTGAAACGCCCACGGCAATCAGCGATCCGGCAATGTACCGGGCCGCTGGCACTATTAAATTTTGTCGTTAATGAAACAACCTCCTTTTTTCGATGATTTTCTCGTCACATTTCAACTTGGAAAAGGAATTGAATAAATGACGGCAAACGCTCAAACCCCTTGAAAATAAAGGCTTTTTCCGTTTGTCGTTATTATACCGTAACGGCATATGTATGCCACTATATTGGTAGAGCAGAAAGTTCCTTTGATTAAAATATCTGCCCTTTTGGGACATGCAAGTGTCAATACAACCTTTGAATATTATTGTGAGGTCATGGATGAGAATGAGCAGATTATCACATTTATGAATCATACGTTTGTTCCGGAAGGGAGTGTTGCAACATGCTAGATTTGAGCTTAAAAAATTATGTCGATTGGAGAGTGTCACAGGTAATACCTGTGCGCTCCGGCTTCGGCTACAGAGTATTCTTGAAATATCCGGATGGAAGCGAAAAACCACAGCAGAAGTCCGGATTCAAAACAGAGAAAGAAGCAAGTAAGGCAAGAGAGAAGACCATCGCAGAATTATATAATGGTACGTTTGTTGTGTACGCAAAAGTTAATGTGGCTGATTATATGATATTCTGGCTTGAAACGGATCTTAAAAAGCGCACAGACAGTCATGAAACGTACTATAATTATTGCGGAATAGTAAAGAATCATATCATTCCCATCCTGGGTAAGAAAAAAATGATGGATGTTACTCGCGGAGACGTTCAAAAATTGTTTAATATCAAGGCAGACTATTCGAGGCCGATAGCAGAGCTGGTAAAAACAATCATGAATGTCTCTTTTCGTTATGCGGTAACGGCCAAAGTGATCCCGACCAGTCCGGTGGATGGAATAGGGCTTCCCAAAGCAGAAAAACCGCAGTCCAAATCAGGCTTCAGGACCCGAAATATTGATACGCAGAAAACACTGACTATGGAGCAGATCCAGGTTCTGCTGGAAAAGAGCAAAGATA
>CAJUQB010000129.1 GCA_910588285.1 uncultured Lachnospiraceae bacterium | reverse complement strand
ACCGCTATTTTACTGGCCGGATGCCTTGCAGCAGGGTGCAAGGCACCGTGAACAGCAGCGTTCACAGAATATCTATCGTAAGAAAGTAGTAGTGGATGTACCACATAAATGTAAGGGAAATCTGAAAAAAATGAATTTTTTAACAATAAAACTTGCAGAAAGAGCACTTTTTTACGATAAAGTTGCACAGAATTGAAGAAATAAAGGAAAAGGCATTGCAAAATCATGGATTTCATACTAAAATAGCATTAGTGGTGCAATCATATAAAAACAGTAAAGGAGATTGGATAATGATGAGCTATGTTGATGAGGTGCTGGAAAAAGTAAAAGCAAAAAATGCGTCTGAGCCGGAGTTCCTGCAGGCAGTGGAGGAGGTTCTGGAGTCCCTGCGTCCGGTCATTGATGCCAATGAGGAGGTATATCGGAAGAATGCCATCCTGGAGCGGATCACAGAGCCGGACCGTCAGCTGATGTTCCGGGTGCCCTGGGTGGATGATCAGGGACAGGTGCAGGTGAACCGCGGCTTCCGGGTTCAGTTTAACAATGCAATCGGACCCTACAAGGGCGGCTTAAGGCTTCATCCCTCCGTAAACCTTGGCATTATCAAGTTCCTGGGATTTGAGCAGATTTTCAAGAATTCCCTGACCTCCCTGCCCATCGGAGGCGGCAAGGGCGGCTCTGATTTTGACCCCAAGGGCAAGTCCGACCGGGAGATCATGGCCTTCTGCCAGAGCTTTATGACAGAGCTGTGCAAGTATATCGGAGCGGATGTAGACGTGCCGGCCGGTGATATCGGAACCGGCGCCAGGGAGATCGGCTTCATGTTCGGCCAGTACAAGCGGATCCGGGGCATGTATGAGGGTGTGCTTACCGGCAAGGGCTTAAGCTACGGCGGATCTCTGGCACGTACCGAGGCTACCGGCTACGGCCTGCTGTATCTGACACAGGAGCTGATGAAGTGCCATGGAGAATCCATGGAGGGCAAGACTGTTGTTGTATCCGGCGCGGGCAATGTGGCCATCTATGCCACCCAGAAGGCACATCAGATGGGCGCCAAGGTGGTGACCTGCTCAGATTCCACAGGCTGGATCTACGATCCGGAAGGGATTGACGTAGAGCTGCTGAAGGAGGTCAAGGAGGTGAAGCGTGCACGCCTTACCGAGTATGCGGCTGCCAGGAAGAGCGCAGAGTATCATGAGGGCCGGGGCGTATGGCAGATCAAATGTGACATTGCCCTTCCCTGTGCAACCCAGAACGAGCTGCTTCTGGAGGATGCAAAGCAGTTAGTGGCAAATGGCTGCAAATGCGTATGTGAAGGAGCAAATATGCCTACCACCATTGACGCCACCAAGTACCTGCAGGAGAACGGCGTATGGTTTGTGGGCGGCAAGGCTGCCAATGCCGGCGGCGTTGCAACCTCTGCACTGGAGATGTCCCAGAATTCCGAGCGTCTCAGCTGGAGCTTTGAGGAGGTAGATTCCAAGCTGCAGGGCATTATGGTGAACATTTATCACAACATTGATGAGGCCGCGAAGCGTTACGGCAAGGAGGGCGATTATGTGGCAGGCGCCAATATTGCCGGCTTTGAGAAGGTAGTGGAAGCCATGCTGGCCCAGGGCGTGGTATAGGACGCCTGGGCAGGATATGCGGAAGGATTTCCGGTAGAGGAAATTTGGTAAAACTGCACAAAGATGTGAAATAATAAAAATGCCGGACAGGCCCCAAAAGGCTTGAACCCGGCATTTTTACGTGCAGAGATTTCAATCAATCCTGGAATTTCCAACAACAACCTCACTCCATTCAAGAATTCCCAGCCTCCATCCGATATATCTATAAAGTATCTGATATCTCATAGCGCACGTAGATCAAGGAGGATAACGGCATGAGTATGATAATAAGAGGAAATCAGTCAGTGCGGAGAATAGAGCTGAAGAACGCAGACGGAACTGTGGCCGGCACTATTTCCATCAGCAGCCCGGCGAAGAAGAAAAAGCTTCGCCTCCAGTATAACTTCAAGGAGATCTCTGCCCGGATCCTGCGGACGAAGACCTCGGGCAGCGCCCGCCAGGTGGTGACAAATGCCCGCCAGAAGGTTGCGCAGCTGCGCAGGATGTCCAAGAGCGAGAACTACAACGAGGCGGAGCTGGAAAGCGCTATCCGCCATGCGGAGGCCATGGCCCGGGTGGCTAAGAAGCGCATGAAGCATCTGCAGGAGGAGGAGCGGGCCGGCGCCCACGGAGGCCTGTGTGAGGCAGAGCTGGAGGAGCGGAACGAGGAAAAGGCGACAGAGAGAACCAGCCAGACCAGGAATGAGAAGCGGGCAGAGCAGGCAGACCGGGAGATGGAGCGGCTGATGCAGGAATACCAGGAGCTGATGCAGGAGGCCATGGAGGAGCTTCAGGATATTGACGGGATGGAGGAGTTTTCGGAGGAGCTGGCCCAGCTGGCCTTTGACGAGGACATGGATCCGGAAGATCTGGAGCTTCTGAAGAAAAAGCACCGGGCCTCGGAGCTTCGGGAGATTGTGGAAGCGGATATGAAGTATCTGAAGGCCATGTTTGACCGGCTCCAGAGGGAAAAACAGAGCGTGGGAAGCAGCTTTGGAACCGCAGGAAGCATTGGAAGCAGTGACAACAGCGGAGGATTTGGGATCAGCGGCGCCGGAAGCGGCGTAGCCCTGCAGTTGGGCGGGGTGGACGTACCGGTACAGGCGCCGGCGCCGGAGGCAGCGGCCGTGGTGGAGGGCGGAGCGATAGACACGGCAGTATAATTCGGGAAAGCCGTCAGTCAGCACCCAAAGGGGCAGTGAGCGCATATCTCACTGCCCCTTTTCAGAGCGGGATTGTGGAATTCAAAGGGTAGTAACAAAATCCAGATCATGCAGCTTCCGATACATCAGCCGGTAAAGGGGCTCATGGATGCTGTCAATCCGCCAGATATAATTATATTCCCGGAACAGATGGCAGTCAGTCAGCGGGATCTCCTTCAGGATGCCCTGGGACAGCTCGTCTGCCACTGTTTTCCGCGGCAGAAACGTAATGCCGCAGTCTGCCATCAGAAGCTGCTTGACCACACGCAGGTCATTGACTGCCACAAAGCGTTCAAAGTCTGACAGAAGAATATTCCGGTGTGCCAGAAGCCGATGGAAGATATCATAGTTGTCGAAATTATCCGTATATGCGATCAGATGCAGGTGCAGCAGATCCTTCAGCCCAAGCTCTCCGGAAGGGAGCGGATATGTGCCGGAGCATACGCAGATATAGGGCTCCGTAGACCAGGGGATGAATTTGTATTGCTTTTTGGAAAAGGTACCGTCCACAATGGCAAAATGCAGGATCCCTTCATCCAGCAGCCGGAGCAGCGTCGGTGTATCCTGAACCGTCAGAAGGATATTGCGGTCAGGGGTTTCCTTCAGGTAGGCAGTCAGGTTCTCGCAAAGCTCATATTCCGCGAAGGATCTGGCGGCGCCGAAATGAATGAGGTGCTTTTCCTCGCTGATATTCTGAAGATCTCCCTGCAGCTTGATCTCGGCCTGATTCAGGGCCAGCATGGTATTGCGGAACAATTCGCCCTCCTTTGTCAAGGTCAGGGCGTTATTTTCGCGGATAAAAAGCTTTACCTGATACTGCTTCTGCAGATACTGGATGTGCTGAGTAATGGCCGGCTGGGTCAGATTCAGCTCCTGGGCGGCCCGGGTGTAGCTTAAATATTTGCAGACTGCTAAAAATGAGTAAATTCGGAAATCCAGCATAAAAACCCCCCTCTTCTGTGAATACAAAAATCATTGTATCACAAAAGAGGGGGTTATACAAGCCTACCAGCGGCTTCTGAAATCTAAAACAACGCCGTCCTTTGTTTTCTCAACAGTCTGGAACTTATCGTTCAGCAGCATATTGGTGTAGGTGTAGTCTGCACGATGATGGGGCCCGCGGCTCTCCTTCCGGTTCAGGAACATCAGGAACATGGGCTCGCCGATGTCGATCTGATCCAGCACCTCCAGGGTACGCATCAGCTCGTGGGAATTGGAAGCTCCAAGGTTCTGGTGCGCTTCCTCCTTAAGCTGGCGCAGATAGGTGAGGCCTGCAGTCAGCATGCTTTCGGAACGGATCACGATACCTGCATAATCGTTCATGATATTCTGCAGGGTGGAGGCTGCCTCCTTCCAGTGAGCGCCCTCGGAACGGTTCAGGATCGCATTGCACTGATCCAGACGGGCCTGAATCAGGGGATGGCCTTCTACCGGGCATTCTTCCACGGTCTTTACATAATCTGCAGCGCTTTCCCCGGCAACCATGCCGATGATGACTGCGCCGCCCAGGCTGCCCTTTACATTACCCATAACGTTTCCAGCGGCAAACATGCCGGGAACGCTTGACATGGCGTGAACGTCAATGTCAACACCCTGGGAGGACAGGCCGATATTGTAGGAGCCGAACTCAATCATGGAATCCCGCAGGCTGATGCCCCGCTGATCCAGATGATCGGTGATGGAATCAATGCCCTCGCTGACCATGGCATCGTGGAGCATATAGTCCAGATCCTCATCCGTGGTCCTGGTACAGTTCATATAAGAGGGGCCTGTACCGGCCTGCATCCGGTCACGGTAGGAGCCGGGCCAGATATCGGAGGCAATGTCGCCGTTCTCCCGGGAGGGCTTATCCTGGTAGGGGGTGATGCAGTCCCCGTTGATATCGCTGGTGAGGCCGATCCAGGTTCCCTTGCCGCCTCTTGCGAAGTAGCGGGGGCCGGCATGGCCTCCGGCCATATCCAGGTTGACCAGTCTGGCCCCTGCGCGGTAAGCCAGCGCATGGCCGGTTCCGGCGTCGGCAGGACAGCCGGCATCATTGAACATATAGGCAGGGGTGATGCCCGGGTACAGACGGGAGGCTCCGCCGGCAGCGATCAGCACGGCCTTGGCCTGGAATACGATCAGCTTGGGGGTATCCTCAGAAATATCAAAGCCAATGGCGCCGATGACACGTCCCTCCTCATTGGTCAGAACATCACAGATGGGGGTTTTATTCAGGATGCGTACGCCGCGGTCAAGGGCAGCCTTTGTCAGGGCGCTCTTCTGGTTCTTGCCGTCGAACTTCAGATGGTAGCGCTGGTTGCCGGGAACCGAATGGCCCTCAAAGTTCCATTTGCCGGTGGGGCGCATGTTGATGCCAATGGATTCCCAGAACTGAACCACCTCATAGCTTCTGGAAAGCCACAGACGCAGCATGGTGGGATCCTGCCAGGGACCGCCGTCCATAGTCATATTCACCTGGCGCAGCGCCAGCTCAAAATCATCGCCGTGGCATTCCGGTATGTAACAGGGGAAATGGTCATTGCCGTTAGCCCCGCAGCCGGAACGGCGGGTATCGGCCTTCTCGGCGATTACGACATCAGCGCCCTTGGAGGCAGCGGCAATGGCGGACTGCAGGCCGGCCATGCCTCCGCCGATGACCAGATAGTCGGTTTTGATAATCTCATTTTGTCTTGTCATATTCATGGTCGCTTACCTCCCTCCGGTTCCTTGTGCAGCATCAGATGGGAAAGCGGATACCGCATATGGATTGCATTCTTGGGGCAGTCCTTTTCACAGGCGCGGCAATGCCAGCATTCATCCGGATATTTCACGTTTATTTCCTTTTCGGATCCCTGAACCTCTACTTTAATAACATCCAAGGGACAAATCTGTGCACAGTAGCCACATTTTACGCATTTCTTTTTGTCGATTACGGGTGGCATAGGTTCACCTCTTTCTCCTAAATTATTTTTCATCTTCTACAATAGCATTAAGGGCCGCAGATGGCAAATAATAAGATTTTATGTGTAGATAAAAATATATAATTTGACTTTTTGCATATATTACTTAATAATATTGCCAGCATGATTTGTGTTGATTAACCAATATCCCGGGAAAAAAGCGTTCAATTAGCAAAATAATGACAATGCATATCAAAAACTAATTATGTGCAAAGTGAAAGGAAGGAAGAACCATGAAAAGATCAAAAGCAATTCTCGCGATCTCTCTGGCAGCGGCAATGATGTTTTCAGTGGCAGGATGCGGAGGGGCTCCGGCAGATCAGACATCACAGGAACAGCCATCCCAGACCCAGGATGGAAATGAGGGCCAGGAGGGGAATGATGCAGCAGGCGACGAGACCAAGCAGATGGAAGTAGGCCAGGATGCAGCAGGCGGTGAAGGCGGGGCAGTCACAGAGAAGCCGGAAGGTATTCAGCCGGGTACAGAGTTTACATATTGGACCAATACCGACTACCCAAGCCATCTGCCCTGGATGGATAACGCTGCCGCCCAGCTTCAATACAATCTGTATGACAACCTTCTCTATAGATACCATGCAGATTCCAGTGATGTCCGCGGCAATATTGCCGAGAGCTGGGAGGTTTCTGAAGATGGCCTGGTTTGGGTATTTAAGATTAAGGATAATGTTACCTTCACCAATGGAAATAAGGTGACCGCAGAGGCATTTGTAAAGACCTGGGATGCGGCAAAGGCTTATCAGCCTCGTTATTTTAATGTTGTGGATAAATACGAAGCTACCGGTGAGCTGGAGCTGACAGTTACCTTAAAGGCTGCGTCTCCTACGTTTATTTATGAGCTGCCCATGCAGCCTGGCGTAGGTGTTGTGGATCCCGCTCTGCTGGAGGAATATGGCCCGGAGGACAACCGTGCTGCTGTAGGCTGTGGTCCTTACTATCTTGATGAATATGTTTCCGGAGAAAGAATTGTCCTGAAGGCCAATCCCAACTATCACAATCCGGATCGTGCACCTTCCATTGAGACCTGTAAGCTGGAGGTAATTCCGGATATGAATACAGCTCTGATGGGCTTAATGAGCGGTCAGCTTGACTGCATGAACACTGCTGATATGGAAATCGTCAGCTCTCTGGTAGATTCCGGATGGGAGCCCATCGCTTACCCGGCCCGTGTCCATCCCTGGTGGTTTAATGCCCGTGAGGTGGAGATCTTCAAGGATCCCGTGGTGCGTGAGGCCCTGTGCCATATGATTGACTGGGATGCAGTCAATGACCTGGTGTACAATGGCCGTTATATCAAGCTGGAAAGCTACTGGGCAGGCCCGGGCGAGGTTCCCTATGGCGACGGTTACAAGTATGATCCCCAGTTGGGCGTGCAGATGCTGGAGGATGCCGGATATTCCAAGGATGATATTGCCTTTACCATTGAGGTGAATCCCGATTTTGTCAGCCAGATCACAGCAGTGATTGCACAGTTTACAGAGCTTGGTTTCACCAAGATTGAGATGGAAACCTATGATATGTCTACCTGTCTTGGCATGATCAAGAACGGAACCTACCATATGACCACAACCCACAATGGATACAGTGAGGAAAATCCGCTGACCCCCTATGACATGGGCCTGATTCCTGAGGGAACACAGCGTATCATGTGGATGGATCAGATGGATGAAGCCGCACAGGCTGCCTATGAGGAAGCCCTGCAGCATCGTGAAGCAGCTCTGAAGTGCTCAAACTTCGATGATTTTGTAGTTGAGGTAGAGGCGATCACCAAGCTTTGCCAGGATAACTACTGTGCGCTGGGCGGCCTGCAGAGAGTAGGCTTCTATGGGGTGAATCCGGATTTCAGCGGCATATATATCGGAACCGGAACCGGTTATCTTGAGTTCTGTTATCTGTATTCCAATGTAGAATAAAGGGTAACAGGATAGCGTGAAATAATATGGGGGTATCGTCAGACGCCAGTTGCGATACCCCTATATTTCGTGGAGCGGAGGATGGAATATGACAAAATTTATCATCAAACGAATTCTTATGATTCCGATCATGCTGTTGTGCGTAGCATTGTTGGTTTTTCTCCTGCTGAATATCTCGGCGGCAGACCCGCTGCTGAGCATTCTTCCGTCGGAATATACCCAGGAGGAATACGATGCACTGGAACATGAGCTGGGGTTGGATAAGCCGCTGGTTGTCCAGTACGGCAGATGGGTGGCAAACGCAGTGCGGGGAGACCTGGGAACCTCCTACAAGACCAGGGGACCGGTTATCGACGAGGTCGGCTACCGGGTGCCTACCAGCCTGAAGCTGGCGGCAATCACCACCTTTATTATGATCCTCATTGGCCTGCCCCTTGGCGTGATGTGCGCCGTGAAGCAATACACGGCCTTTGACGGGATTGTGAATATTTTGGCAAAATTTATGGGTGCCATCCCGGGATTCTGGCTGGGCCTGCTGTTAATGATGAAGCTGGGCATGGAAAAGAAGTGGTTTCCCATCTACGGCATTGAGGACGGCTGGAAGAGCTGGGTACTTCCGGTGATCACCCTGGTGCTTCCTTTTATTGCAAACTATATCCGCCAGGTGCGAAGCGCCATGCTGGACTGTATCCGTCAGGATTACGTCCGCACGGCCCGCAGCAAGGGCGCCAGAGAGCGGCGGGTTATTTTCCATGAGGCCCTGAAAAATGCCATGCTGCCCATTATTACCATGAGCGGCTCCGTATTTGCCAATCTGCTGGGGGGCGCCGTGGTAATCGAAAAGCTGTTTGCAATCCCGGGCATCGGACTGAAAATCGTGGAATCCGTAAACAACCGTGACATCCCGACCCTTTTGGTCTGCGCCATGATCCTGGCCGTTTTTACGATCCTGATGAACCTGCTGATCGACTTGAGCTATGCGGTGGTGGATCCCAGGATCCGCAGCACCTTTGCCGGAAAGCAGAAAAAGAAAATATCCGATGCCGGAAAACAGAAGGGGGTGGCATAAATGGCCAATACAACTGCTGCCGCAGCAACGGCAAAACCGAAAAGAACAAAGAAAAATTCCCAAGGGCGGGAGATCTGGGGCCGGCTGTGCCATCGGCCTACGGCAATGATCGCGCTGGCCGGCTGCGCAATTATGCTGTTCCTGGCTATTTTTGCAGACCTGCTGGTGCCCTATGAGATGGCCATCAAACAGGTGGCCTCAGAGAAGCTGGTTCCGCCCTTCTCCCCGGGACATCTGCTGGGGACGGACAATTTTGGCCGTGACATTCTGGCCCGTATTATCCACGGTGCCCGGACGGCCCTGGAGATCGGTCTGCTGGCCACAGCGGCCTCCATTGTAGTGTCCACCATCCTGGCCTGTGTGGCGGCTATGCTGGGAGGCAAGGTAGATAACCTGATTATGCGTATTGTGGATATTTTAAGCTGTATTCCGGGCATGGTAACCGCATTGGCCATCTGCGCTTCCCTAGGAAACGGAATTCCGCAGCTTGTGACAGCTCTGACCATATCCGGCATCCCCATGCATACCAAGATGATCCGAAGTATGGCACTAAGCGTATCAAAGAAGGATTTTGTGGAATCTGCCGTAGCCCTGGGAGGCCGGCCCGGCTACATCATGTGGCGGCACCTGTGTCCCAACCTGGCCAGTATCATTATCATCAACGGAACGGCCCAGGTTTCCATTAACATCATGCAGGGTGCAACCCTGGGCTTTATCGGCCTTGGGGTGAAGGCGCCCACACCGGAGTGGGGAACCATGCTCTCCGACGGCTTAAGCTTCATGCTGCGGAACCAGTATATGGTGCTGATTCCCGGTATCGTGCTCTGCCTGGCTGCCCTGTGCATCAACACCTTTGGCGACTGCCTGCGGGATGCATTTGATCCTCAGCTTAAGGGAAAATCCTAGGAGGTGGGAATATGAGTGAGAAAATACTGGAATTAAAAGACTTAAGTATCCGCTATACCACGGACAAGATCATTTCCCGGGCAGTGAATCATGTGAACCTGAGCCTGGAAAAAGGGGAAGTCCTTGGCCTGGTGGGGGAGACCGGAGCAGGAAAGACTACCACGGCTCTGTCCATTCTGGGCCTGCTGCCCAAGTATACCTCTGAGATTGACGGTGAGATCCTTTTTGAGGGTGAGAACCTGGTGGGAGCCAGCGAGAAGAAGATGCGCTCCATCCGGGGCCAGAAAATCTCCATGATTTTCCAGGATCCCATGACAAGCCTGAATCCCGTATACAAGGTCGGGGAGCAGATCGGGGATGTTATCCGGTTCCACAACCCCAAGATCGGCCGGATCGAGGTGGAGGAGCGGGTGGACGGGATCCTGAATATGGTGGGAATCGCGCCCTCACGGAAAAACGATTATCCCCATCAGTTTTCCGGGGGAATGAAGCAGCGCGTGATGATCGCCATTGCCATTGCCTGTAATCCGGATCTGCTGATTGCAGACGAGCCCACCACAGCTCTGGATGTGACCATTCAGGCCCAGGTAATTCGTATGATGCGTAATCTCCAGCAGGAGTTGGGCTCTTCGGTAATCCTGATTACCCATGACCTGGGGATTGTGGCCAACTTCTGCGACAAGGTGGCCATTATGTACGGCGGGGAGATCGTGGAGAGCGGCACCCTGGAGGAAGTATTTGACAAGAGCCGTTCCCATCATCCCTACACAGACGGCCTCTTTGGCTCCCTGCCCAATATCACGGAGCGGACTGCCCGGCTGACGCCCATCACGGGCCTGACGCCCCACCCCTCGGAGCTGCCCGATGGCTGCAAGTTCCATCCCCGCTGCCCCAAGTGCATGGATATCTGCCAAAAGGGAGACAATCCGCCCAAGTATGTGAAGGATAGCCATGTGATCCAGTGTCATCTGTTTACCGGAAAGGAGGCCCAGTCATGAGCAATAAAATTCTGTTGGAATGCGATCATCTAAAGAAATATTTTGATACGCCCCAGGGAATGCTCCACGCAGTGGATGACGTGAGCTTCCGGCTGGAGGAAGGGAAGACTCTGGGCGTTGTGGGGGAATCCGGCTGCGGCAAATCCACTCTGGGCCGGACGATCCTGGGACTTCTGCCCTCCTCAGAGGGGCGGATCCTTTTTGACGGGGAGGACATTACCCATGTGAAGAAGCATGATATGCTGCGGCTGCGCCGGGAGATGCAGATCATTTTCCAGGACCCCTTCTCCTCCCTGGATCCCAAAATGTCCGTGTACCAGATTATTGAGGAGCCCTTAAAGATCCACAAGATCTACAAGAGCAAGGAGGAGCGGGCCAAACGCGTGGCAGAGCTGATGGACATTGTGGGCCTGGATGAGCGGTATGTGAATACCTATCCCCATGAGCTGGACGGCGGCCGCCGGCAGCGAATCGGCGTGGCCCGGGCCCTGGCCTTAAATCCCAGGTTTATCATCTGTGACGAGCCGGTATCTGCCCTGGATGTGTCCATTCAGGCCCAGATCCTGAATCTGATGATGGATCTGAAGGAGGAGATGGGGCTTACCTATATTTTTATTACCCATGACCTCTCGGTGGTGAAGCATATCAGCGACGATATCCTGGTGCTGTATCTGGGAAAAATGGTGGAAATGACGGATTCCGACCGGCTGTTCGAGAATCCCCTCCATCCCTACACCAAGGCGCTGCTGTCCGCCATCCCCATTCCGGATATTTCCTACAAGGGCAAGGAGGCCGAGGTAATGACGGGCGAGGTAACTTCTCCTGTCGAGCCGCCGGAGGGCTGCCGCTTTGCCGCCCGCTGTCCCATGGCCCAGGAGCGGTGCTTCCAGGTGTCGCCGGAATTCCATGAGGTGGAGGAGCATCATTTTGTAGCCTGCCATCTGTATTCCAATGAGTAATATATCCCCCCCTGCAGTTTTGTGCAGGGGGGATTCTTTTTTACCTTATAGGAAATTCCGACTTTTTAGAGAGGAGGCAAAAAATAGAAGCCAATCG
>CAJUQB010000128.1 GCA_910588285.1 uncultured Lachnospiraceae bacterium | reverse complement strand
AGACTATAGATAAGATTTTTTCCATCTGCTTAAGTTAATGACATTGGCCGTGAATAGTAACGCGCAACCGGCTGTTTTTTGGCTTGGAGGAAGGGCAGCCTTGCGCAGCGCTGGCTTTTATGTTACGATAACCTTAGCAAGAACCAGAAGCAGAGACCGGAGACAGGAGGTGTTTTATGGGCCGGACAATTTCGATTGGGGCGCAGAGCTTTGAATTTATACGGAAGAATGATTATTTCTTTATAGACAAATCTGACTTAATCCGGGAATGGTGGGAAAATGGGGATGCGGTCACCCTGGTTACCCGCCCCCGGCGTTTTGGCAAGACCTTGAACCTGGACATGATGAACTGTTTTTTTTCCAAGAAATATGAAGGCAGGGGGGATTTGTTTGAGGGCCTGTCAATCTGGAGGGAGGAGAGATACCGGAAGCTCCAGGGAAGTTATCCGGTGATCTTCCTAAGCTTTGCAAATATCAAGGGAGGAACCTTTGAAGCGGCAAAGCAGGGGATGAAGCATGTCTTGGCGAAGCTGTATGAGCTTCATGGATATGTGCGTGCAGGAAAGGATATGGGAGAACGGGAACAGCATTTTTTTGATTCTGTTACCGCTGACATGAGTGATGGAACAGCAGAGCTCGCACTGCAGTATCTGTCGGATTATGTGAGCCGTTATTATGACCGGAAGGTTTTGATTTTCCTGGATGAATATGACACCCCCCTGCAGGAGGCCTATGTCCAGGGGTATTGGAAGGAATTGGTGCAGTTTATCCGAAGTATGTTTAATTCCACATTTAAGACCAACCCCTATATGGAACGTGCCATTATGACAGGGATTACCAGAGTCAGTAAGGAATCCATTTTTTCAGATCTGAATAATCTTGAGGTGGTTACCACTACCTCCGACAAATATGCAGATTGTTTTGGATTTACGGAAAAAGAAGTGTTTGAATCCCTGGAAGCGTTTGGCGGATCGGAGGAGAAGGAGCGGGTAAAAAGCTGGTATGACGGCTTTACTTTCGGAAATAAAAAGGATATCTATAATCCCTGGTCTATCATCAATTACCTGGATAAAAGAAAAGTGGGGGCATATTGGGCAAACAGCAGTTCTAACGGCCTGGTGAATGTGTTGATTCGACAAGGGAATGTTCAGACCAAAACCATCATGGAGGAGCTGTTAAAGGGAGGCTTTCTGGAGACAGAGCTTGATGAGGAAATTATCTTTGACCAGCTGCAGAAGAAGCGGGGGGCTGTCTGGAGTATGCTTTTGGCCAGCGGATATCTGAAGGTGGTGGAACGGCATTTTTCCGTAAAGACAGAGCGGTATACCTACCGCCTGGCACTGACCAACCGGGAAGTGCAGATGATGTTTGAGGATATGATCCGCGACTGGTTTGGGGCGGAGGATGTGCCCTACAATGATTTTCTGAAGGCACTGCTTCTGAATGACGTGGAGGCTATGAATGAATTTATGAATGAAATCGCTTTGGTGACCTTCAGCAGCTTTGACATTGCAAAGAGTGCGGCAAAGAGTGATGCTCCGGAGCGCTTCTACCATGGTTTTGTCCTTGGGCTTATGGTAGAGCTGGCGGACCGTTATGAGATCACCTCCAACCGCGAGAGCGGGTTTGGGCGGTACGATATTCAGCTTGTACCTATGGATGAGTCGGGGCTGGATCCGATCATTATTGAATTCAAAGTGCGTAAGCCCTTGAAGGAGGCCAGTCTGGAGGAGACGGTAGCAGCCGCGTTACAGCAGATTCGGGATAAAAATTATGATGCTGCGTTAATTGGCCGGGGATTTGAGAAGGAGCAGATCCGCCATTATGGGTTTGCCTTTGAGGGGAAGCAGGTTTTGATTGGATGAGTAACCCTAAATTTACATTGTGATGAAGATTTTTTGATTTTCCTTGACAAATGAAACTATTTTGTCTAAGATATAGAACATAAGAAAAAGGTAATGAGAAAGAGGAGTACATGTTACCCCCCGCCAGAGAGAGCGGCTCACCGGCTGTAAGGCTGCTTCGGGAAGGGAATGTGGAAGGTAGCTTTTGAACCGGAGCTTTGAACCATGAGTAGGAGCTCCCGGGTGGTTCCCGTTACGAACCGGAGAGATGCGGAGATTCTCCGCAACAAAGGTGGTACCGCGATAACACGCCCTTTGCAGCTTCGGCTGTAGAGGGCTTTTCTATTGCAAACGAAAGGAGAACAAACATGGCAAAGGAACTGGCCAAGACCTATGATCCCAAAGGGATTGAGGACAGACTGTATCAGAAGTGGGAGGACAACAAATATTTCCATGCCAAGGTGGATCGGAGCAAAAAGCCCTTCACTATTGTGATGCCGCCCCCCAATATTACCGGGCAGCTGCATATGGGGCATGCCCTGGACAATACCATGCAGGATATCCTGATCCGCTACAAGCGGATGCAGGGCTACAATGCCCTGTGGCAGCCGGGGACGGATCACGCATCCATCTCCACAGAGGTGAAGGTTATTCAGGCTCTGAAGGAGGAGGGCATTGACAAAAACGAGCTGGGCAGGGACAAATTCCTGGAGCGCACCTGGCAGTGGAAGGAGGAGTACGGCGGCAAAATCATCCGCCAGCTGAAGAAGCTGGGCTCCTCGGCAGACTGGGACCGGGAGCGGTTTACTCTGGATGAGGGCTGCTCTAAGGCCGTGCAGGAGGTATTTATCCGGATGTATGAGAAGGGCTGGATCTACAAGGGTTCCCGGATCGTCAACTGGTGCCCGGTGTGCAAGACCTCTATTTCCGATGCAGAGGTGGAGCATGAGGATCAGGACGGGTTCTTCTGGCACATCAATTACCCGGTGAAGGGGGAGGAAGGCAGGTTTGTGGAGATTGCCACCACCCGTCCGGAGACCATGCTGGGAGATACGGCAGTGGCAGTGAATCCAGAGGACGAGCGGTATCAGGACCTGATCGGCAAGACCCTGATCCTGCCCCTGGTTGGCCGGGAGATCCCGGTGGTTGCGGACCATTATGTGGACAAGGAGTTTGGAACCGGCTGTGTGAAGATTACGCCGGCCCATGACCCCAATGATTTTGAGGTGGGGAAGCGCCATGACCTGCCGGAGATCCATGTGATGAATGATGATGCCACCATCAACAAAAACGGCGGAAAATACCAGGGCATGGACCGCTATGAGGCCAGAAAGCAGATCGTGGAGGAGCTAAAGGAGCAGGGACTTCTGGTGAAGGTGGTGCCCCATGCCCACAGCGTGGGAACCCATGACCGCTGCATGACCACGGTGGAGCCTCTGGTAAAGCAGCAGTGGTTTGTGAAGATGGACCAGCTGATCAAGCCTGCGGTGGAGGCTGTCAAGAAGGGCGAGATCAAGCTGCTGCCGGAGCGCATGGAGAAGATCTACTTTAACTGGACCGACAATATCCGGGATTGGTGTATTTCCCGGCAGCTGTGGTGGGGCCACCGGATCCCGGCCTACTATTGCGGCGACTGCGGGGAGATCGTGGTTGCCCGGGAAATGCCAGAGCGCTGCCCGAAGTGCGGCTGCACCCATATGACACAGGACCCGGACACCCTGGATACCTGGTTTTCCTCAGCATTGTGGCCCTTCTCTACCCTGGGCTGGCCCCAGGATACGGAGGAGGTAAAATATTTCTATCCCAACGACGTGCTGGTGACCGGATATGACATTATTTTCTTCTGGGTGATCCGGATGATCTTCTCCGGCTACGAGCATATGGGAGACAAGCCCTTTGGCACAGTGCTGTTCCACGGGCTGATCCGGGATTCCCAGGGGCGCAAGATGAGCAAATCTCTGGGGAATGGCATTGACCCTCTGGAGGTGATTGAAAAATACGGTGCAGACGCCCTGCGGCTGACCCTGATTACCGGCAATGCCCCGGGCAACGACATGCGCTTCTATTGGGAGCGGGTGGAGGCCAGCAGGAATTTTGCCAACAAGGTGTGGAATGCCTCCCGGTATATTATGATGAACCTGGAGGGCATGGACCTGGCGGAGCCAGAGCTGTCCAGCCTGGAGGCCTCCGACCGGTGGATTCTGTCCAAGGCCAATACCCTGGCAAAGGACGTGACTGACAATATGGATCGGTATGAGCTAGGAATCGCGGTGCAGAAGGTGTATGATTTTATCTGGGATGAATTCTGTGACTGGTATATTGAAATGACCAAGTCCCGCATCTGGAAGAAGGAGGAGGCTCCGGATTCCGCCAGGACGGCCCTGTGGACATTGAAAACCGTGCTGACCCAGGCGCTGAAGCTGCTGCATCCCTATATGCCCTTTATCACGGAGGAGATTTTCTGTACGCTCCAGTCAGAGGAAGAGACAATTATGCTGTCAAAATGGCCCGAATATCAGCAAGTATGGCAGTTTGCGGCAGAGGAGGCAGTGATTGACAAGGTGAAGGAGGCTGTGCGCAGCGTCCGGAACCTGCGGTCCGCCATGGATGTACCCCCAAGCCGCAAGGCACACATGTACCTGGTGTGCGAGGACAGCACAGATGCTGCTGCCTTTGAGAGTCAGAAGGAGATCTGCATGGCCCTGATGGGTGCAAGCCATATTCAGGTACAGGCCGATAAGAGCGGGATTGCGGAGGATGCGGTATCCGCGGTGACAGCGGCTGCAGTGGTTTATATTCCCCTGGAGGATCTGGTGGATCTGGAAAAGGAGCGGGAACGCCTGACAAAGGAGAAGGAGAAGCTGGCCCGTGAGCTGGCCCGCTCCAACGGTATGCTGAGCAATGAGAAATTCATCAGCAAAGCGCCCCAGGCCAAGATTGACGAGGAGCGCAAGAAGCTTGCAAAGTACCAGCAGATGATGGAGCAGGTAAGCCAGCGGCTGGCACAGCTGGGATAGCGCCGGCCCATGTCGGAATTTGCGATGAAAAATAAGTAAAATAACCTTGCATAAAATCACCATTCTATTATAATGGAACAGGAGAAAATAATAGAGTGGTGATTTTTATGACCTATGAGGAAGCGGTTGCATATATTTTAGCCATACCGAAATTTACGAAGAAAAATGAGCCCTCCCACACCAGGGAGCTGATGCGGTATCTGGGGAATCCTCAGGATCAATTTGCCTATCTCCATGTGGCGGGAAGCAATGGGAAGGGCAGTGTCTGTGCGTACCTGACCAGGGTTCTGACGGAGGGCGGCATTTCCGTGGGAACCTTTACCTCCCCCCATTTGGCAGATATTCGGGAGCGGATCTGCATTCAGGGAAATCTGTGCAGCAGACAGCAGTTCCTGGAAAGCTTTGAAGCTGTCATGGAGGCAGTGAAGCGGATGCAGGCCGATGGATTTGCACATCCTACCTTTTTTGAATGCCTCTATGCCTGTGCCATGGTGCTGTTTGCCAGAGAGCAGGTGGCCTGCGCTGTGGTGGAGACAGGCCTTGGCGGGCGGCTGGACGCCACCAATGTGCGAAAGGCTCCCACTCTTACCGTGATTACCTCCATCAGCCTGGAGCACACGGAGATTCTGGGAGATTCGATTGAGCAGATTGCAGGGGAGAAGGCAGGCATCATTAAGCCTGCCGTACCGGTGGTATTTGACGGCAATGACAGCAGGGCGGCAGCGGTGATCCGGCGCAGGGCCGGGGAGCTTGGTGCCCCTGCATTGGAAATTACAAAAAAATCCATAAAAATTTTATTAAAGGCCCGGAAAAAGATTGATTTTTCGCTGGATTGTGGGTATGATGTTACTAATGTGTCAATTACGTCCCAAGCCCCCTATCAGGTGATGAATGCAGCCCTTGCGCTGGCTGCGGTACAGACGCTGTGCCAAGGCAGGCTGCTGCCTGGCAGGCTCACCCGGGAGGCTGTCACAAGAGGCTTTGAGAGAACCTGCTGGCCGGGGCGTATGGAGGAGATTCGGACCGGGATTTATCTGGACGGGGCTCACAATGCTGCCGGGATCCGGGCATTTCTGGAGGCTGCCGGGGAGCTGATTGAGGAGAAGGCCATTTTGCTGTTCTCCATGGTGGGCGAGAAGGATTACGGTCAGGCGCTGGAGCTGCTGTGCAGGTCCGGCCTCTGGGCGGAGATTGTATTTACGGAGATTCCGGAGAATGCCAGGGCACTGCCGGCAGAGTGTCTGATGGACACATTTTTGGGACAGCCGGAGGCCGGCTCTGTGGGTGTGACGGCGATTGCAGATGCCAGGGAGGCGCTCAAGACGGCGCTGGTCCGCCGGAGGCCGGGGCAGCTGTTGTTTTGTGCCGGGTCTCTGTATTTGATTGGTGCATTGCGCATGTACCTGGAAGCGGAGCCCGATGAGATCGGGACGGAATTTGACTAGGAGGAATAAGAATGATTGATTTTGATGAAGAATTGAAAAAATTCCAGCCCAGCCGTGAAGTGGAAGAGGCGGAAGAAGTGATATATAACCATGATTTGACCGATATGACTGATATTTTGCAGGAGATGCTGAAGGAAGCCAGAAGAGGATAGAGAGGGAAGATCAATGGAGTGTATCAAATGTGGAGCTGCGCTGGGGCGTGAAGACCAGTGCCCGGCCTGCGGAACGGATGTGAAGCTGTATAAGAGGATTTTGCATACCTCGAACCGCCTGTATAATGAAGGCCTGGAGCGGGCCAAGGTGCGGGATCTGTCCGGAGCCGTGAACAGCCTTAGGAGCAGCCTGAAATGGTATAAGATGAATATTACGGCCAGGAACCTGCTAGGACTGGTGTATTTTGAGATGGGAGAGACAGTGGATGCCATCAGCGAGTGGGTGATCAGCCGAAGCCTGATGCCGGAGCAGAATCCGGCGGAGCAGTACCTGGCCTCTGTGCAGACCAATGGCAGCCGGCTGGATTCCCTGAACCAGACCATCAAGAAATATAACCAGGCCCTGCTGTACTGCAGGCAGGACAGCCAGGATCTGGCAATTATCCAGCTGAAGAAGGTCTTATCCCTGAATCCCCGTCTGGTGAAGGGCCATCAGCTTCTGGCGCTTTTGTACATGCAGGAGGGGAACTTTGAAATGGCCAGGAAGTCCCTGCGCAGCGCAGGACGGATCGATGCCAACAATACAACCACCCTCCGCTACCTGCGGGAGGTGAACCAGAAGCTGCACAAGGACCAGCCTGCCAAGAGGGAGAAGAAGGAAAAGAGGAGCAGGGAAAAGGAGGAGCTGGTATCCTACCAGAGCGGCAATGAGACTATTATCCACCCGGCTACCTTCAAGGATAATTCTGTGTGGACCACCATTTTGAATATTGTGATCGGTGCGGCCATTGGCGTATTGGTGACCTGGTTTTTGATTGTACCCAGCATGAAGCAGGGGGCAGTCAGTGATGCCAATTTGGCGGTGCGGGAGGCAAACGATACCATCAGCACCAAGAATCAGACCATAAAGACCCTGGAGGGCCAGATTGAGGCCCTGGAAGGCCAGGTGGAGGAGCTGTCCAAGCTGGAGGATCACAGCCCGGAGGTGGCGGCCATGTATGAGCAGCTGCTGACTGCCTATCAGTCCTATCTTGCAAGGGATTATACGGCAGCAGGGACAGTGCTGGAGCAGCTGGATGAAGCGTCATTGACCGGCAGCAAGGCCAAGGAGATCTACGATATTATGTCTGAGCCTGTCAATGAGCAGAATATTGCCACCATGTACACGGAAGGGGCAGCGGCCTACAATGCCAGGAATTTTGAGGAGGCGGTTCAGAAGCTTCAGCCTGTGGTGGATTCCGAGGAGGGATATGAGGACGGCTATGCGATGTATTATCTGGCTCATTCCTATCGGGAGCTGGGGGACAAGGAGAATGCCCTGCGCTATTATCAGAGATTTGCGGAGCTGAAGCCGGGAACAAAGCGGGCCGCGGCTTCCCAGAATTATATCCAGCAGCTGCAGGCAGCGGAATAGAACAGAATATGATTTTACAAAAGACGTAAGCTGCTGCTTACGTCTTTTTTTCTGAAAAACAGGAAGATTATTTGGGAAAGGAGACCTTGCTATGAAACACAAATTTCAGGAGGACACAGGATATCTTCTGATACATATGCCCAGGGAGGTAGACCACCATACCTCCCTGCAGCTTCGGGAGGAGGCGGATTTCCTGCTGCGGCGGTATCCGGTGCGGGGGATTGTATTTGATTTTCAGGAGACGGTTTTTATGGACAGCTCCGGTATTGGCGTGATACTGGGCAGGTGCAGGAATGTGAGCCTTGCCGGCGGACAGGCTTTGGCTGTTCATCTGAATGAGCAGGTGAAAAAGATTTTTTGCATGTCAGGCCTGCAAAAGGTGATTTCCATAGAAGCATAAGATAGAAACATAAGATAGAAGCATAAGGAGGGAAAGCGCCCGTTGGCGCGCCTGTATGTCCGGAGAGCAGGACAGGAAAAGGAGGAAGCTTTGAAAAGAGATATGAAGATGGAATTTTCATCCCAGTCAGAGAACGAGGGATTTGCCAGAGTGGCGGTGGGAGCCTTTATCGCTCCTCTAAACCCCACAGTGGACGAGCTGGCAGATGTAAAGACCGCAGTGTCGGAGGCAGTAACCAATGCCATTATTCATGGCTATGACCAGAATCCGGGGAAGATTTGGATTACCTGTGAGATTGAGGACGACCGAATCGAATTATGCGTCATTGATGTTGGACGTGGGATTGAGGATGTGGAGAAGGCCCGGGAGCCTCTGTACACCACCCGGCCGGAGCTGGAGCGTTCCGGCATGGGATTTACCTTTATGGAGGCCTTTATGGATGAGGTGTGGGTTACCTCTGCCGTGGGCCAGGGAACCAGGATTACCATGCGCAAGCGGATCGGTAAGGAATAGCTATGGATGAGACGATCGCACTGATTCGGCAGTCACAACAGGGGGATAAAGCAGCCAGGGACCATCTGGTACAGAGCAATCTGGGGCTGGTGTGGAGCATTGTACGCCGCTTTGACAACCGGGGACAGGAGATGGAGGATCTGTTTCAGATTGGAAGTATTGGATTGCTCAAGGCGATTGATAAATTTGACCTAAGCTTTTCCGTGCGGTTTTCTACCTATGCGGTGCCGCTGATTACCGGAGAGATCAAGCGGTTCCTCCGGGATGACGGAATGATCAAGATCAGTCGGAGCCTGAAGGAAAATGCGGCAAAAATCCGTGCGGCAGAGAGTGCGCTGCAGACGCGGGAGGGCAGGGAGCCGACCCTTTTGGAGCTTACGGAGGCCACAGGAATTCCGCAGGAGGAGATTGTCATGGCCCTGGAGGCCAATTATGAGGTGGAGTCCATCTACAAGCCCCTGGGCCAGTCCGAGGGAAACGAGGTATGCCTGGTAGACCGGCTGCCGGAGCAGGATCGGCCCGATGAGCGGCTGTTGGATCATATGCTGCTGGAGCAGCTTCTGGAGAAGCTGGAGGGGATGGAGCGGGAGCTGATTTTCCAGCGGTATTTTCAGGAGAAAACTCAGACCCAGGTGGCCCAGAGCCTGGGGATTACCCAGGTGCAGGTAAGCAGGCTGGAGAAGAAGATTCTGCTGCGGCTTCGGAAGGAGGCAGGGGGCGTTTAGGGATATGAATGAAATATAAGGGGCTGATCAGCCCCTTATATTTTATAAGTGGTATCTTCGTGAGCGCCCGTTTCCCGCTGCATGAATCTGTCCATCCCGTGTAAGCTCTAAGAGAAGGGCTCTTGTCCGAGCCGGACTTAGGCCGATCTGCCGTGCAATATCAGTGGATTTGCTGCTTCCTTCTGATGTGAGGAACGAGAGGATGGCTTGTTTATTTTCTTTTGTTTTTGTGGTTGTGGTTGGAGTTGCTGTATTTTTCAGAGTATTTAGCTGCCTGTTTTTTCTGCTTGTTTTGGAATAAAAGAAAGTGCTAAAATAGTACGGTCAGGATTATACTGCTCCTTAACAGTGGGCGTTTCCCAGCCATAGGTTTCCCAGACAGAATAGATATTCGGAACGCCGCTTCCCACACGCTCACCAATACCGATCATGTTAAACATTTTCATCAGAGCCTTGTTTCTGGGATCGGAAATACCACCTTTTAGCATTTGATACACCCATGCTTTTCTGCCTTGGAACACCAGTACGATTCTTCTTTTTTCATCTTGTATTCAAATTCATCGGGAGAAAACAACTCATAATCTTGGTGTGGGCAATCAAAACCGTGCCATTTTCTATAAGGCAGGATTGCATCGATAAGAATATTCTTACTGTTTTCATTAACTGCTGCACAAATATGGTCTTGAGCATGTCCATAGCAATCTCTATGGATATAGGCATAGCAAGCATCGAATCCCTTAGCCAATAGAACAGAAACAAGCAAATTAGAATAATCACCACAAGTTCCTGCTTTCATAGCAAGTAAATCTAAATCACTTCTCTGTAAAGGGAAAAAAGGAGCTTGCAGCCGACTATATTCTACATTGTCGTCAAGCCAAGCAAAAATACTTCTGCACATAGTTTCCAAGCCGCTATCGCTTTTGCATATCGCAGTAGAGAATTCAGAAATGTGCTTATCTGATGGATGAATATATGTCATGCAACCACTCCTATCATGGCTTTTTTCCCATCTCAATTCTGACTTCGTGACGTTCCGAGTCTGTGTTGGTGTAGGCGAACAAATCGAAGCCGATAATGTCAAACCCATTTTTGCGGTAAAAGGCAATCGCATTTTCATTGCAAGTCTGTGTTTCCAATACAACCATTCTGGCTCCACTTGCTTTTGCTTCTTTCAAAATGGTCTTCATCAGTGCAGTGCCAATACCATCATGCCGACGAGCATTGTCAAATACGCAGATGTTGCTGATTCGGTAACGATTGTTCCACTTTTCCAGGGTTCCCTCTACATACCCAAGCAACCGCCCATTTTCAAATGCGCCATACGCAACAGGATCTTCCAACCATTCGTTGAACATATAGTCGTCAAAGGACATTTCTGTGGGCTTCTCAAAATGCTCATACACAATTTGAAAACCCATGTCAGTCCGATGGATGTCATAATAACCATTGGTCATATACCGCAGAGTAAACTTCTGACCTGCATACTGCTCTGCGTCTAATTTCATAATTTCCATACAACCCTCCGTTATAGCCACTCTGATTTCAAGACCAGGTTGTTACAATTCTGATAGTTCAGCTTTCCTGTAATGCTCAATGTAAAGTGGTACGACGAGGTCAATATCACGTTCTGCCATCATGCGGCAGATCATTTTCTGAATCATGGTGTATCTCCTAAAATATATGTATCATAACTTGTATCGTCTTGATTTTCGAACAATGACCTAAGCATCATTGCTGCCCAGTCGCAATCATCTGCTTCAAAGAAAATGCTTTCATACTGTGTCAGAATAGAGCTTATCAAGGACTTTGCAAAGTGAAAGAAATACTTCTTCTCTGTGCCACTTACATATGCGATCTCATTATCCTCAACAAATGCAAGAGCTGCAATCTGATTTCCGCACCTACCATATACCACATTATCGGGAAGCACAGAACAGAAGGCAGCATAATCAGATGTCCATGGATTGATTGATTTGTGTGTGTCAACATAGTAGCGGTACATCAAAGAGCAGCAATCATCATAATCCGGTTTACCAACCGAGCAGCGAAAAAGCTGCGTGTCCGAAAGATCACCAATGTAATCATCCGCAAAGGCTTCGACTTCATAACACTTCCGCTTACAGACGAAACCACCGGCAAGCAAAAAATCAACCAATGCATCATCATCGGAATCTACCATAGCCTGCAACGGACGGCCAGCAATTTATCGAGTGATTAGCATTACTATAAAGCTCCACCTTGCCTAACTGCGTATTGCCATGCAAAATACTGTATTTATTGTCTGTATAATGGGGTTAAAACCCTCGCCTTTAGGCGAAACCTTTAG
>CAJUQB010000127.1:7085-12078 GCA_910588285.1 uncultured Lachnospiraceae bacterium | reverse complement strand
CAACACCCCCTCCTGCATCGCCGGCCTCCTAAAAAATTCTCCGGGGGATATTTTTGTAGAAACTTTTTATGTTTTCATGATGTTAAAAAGAGCTCGCAGTATCTGTATGGCACCGCAGGAATCCTTTTCCTGTTTTCTCCTTTCAGATTCTGGTGCGAAACAGTTTTGTGGGTTCTTTTTAGCGTCATAAAACTGATCTGTAAATGAGGATATTCCTCATACAAGTAAACTGTAAGTGGAAGACATATGAACGAAAGGAGGTGATATCTGGTGAGGAAAGCAAACCCGGATAGTTCTTCTGGCTCTACTCGCAGGATGCGACCTGCTTTAACGCCGGAGGCAAGGGAAAATCAGATGATTTCTTTGGCGATGGATCGTGCGGAAGAGCGGTTGAGGAATGGAACAGCGTCTTCTCAGGAAATAGTTCATTTTCTGAAACTTGGCTCTACCAGGGAAAGGCTTGAAAAAGAAAAAATTGCGTTGGAGACGGAACTGGTAAAGGCTAAAACGGAAGCCGTCGCATCGTCGAAAGATATCAGGGAAATGTATGAACAGGCAATGGCTTCTTTCCGCAGATACAGTGGTCAGGAGGATGATGAAGATGGGTATTAGAACCTATTCGGAGCTTTCTAATCTGAAAACATTCGAAGAACGATACCGGTATCTGCAGCTTGATGGTGTGATCGGAAAAGAGACATTCGGATTTGACCGGTTTCTTAATCAGGATTTTTACAGATCGCAGGAATGGAAGCGGATAAGAGATCTGGTAATTACCAGGGACAATGGGTACGATCTGGGGGTTGAGGACCGTATTGTATATGGAAAGATATTTATTCATCATATGAATCCTATTCTTCCTGAGGATATTGTATCAGGCAGCGATTTTCTGCTTAATCCGGAGTATCTGATTACAACAACTCTTAACACGCATAATGCTATTCACTATGGAGATGAGTCCCTGCTGATGACAGTTCCTGTGGAACGCAGCAGGAATGACACATGTCCATGGAGGAAATAGAAAGAGGGATGCGTCTACATCTCTCTAACCTGTAAAGATTTGTAAATGACAAGGAGAACGCTTTTTTAAAAGACTGGAATAAAAGACGTGGAAGGAGAACCTTTTTATGGAAAGTATACTTACATCAATTAAAAAACTGCTTGGGATTACAGAAGAATATGAGCACTTCGATGCCGATTTGATTATGCATATCAATTCCGTCTTTATGATTCTGCGGCAGCTTGGAGTTGGTCCATCAGAGGGCTTTTCCATTAAGGATAAAGATGCAGTCTGGAATGACTTCCTTTCGGATACATCAAATCTGGAAGCAGTTAAATCTTACATACATCTGAAAGTAAAAATGCTCTTTGATCCTCCGCTCAGCACAGCGGTAGCGGAAGCATATAATCGAATTCTCAATGAGCTGGAATGGAGACTTAATGTTGAGGTAGATCCGGACTGTGGTGAGATTTCAAAATGACATACGCGCAAAAAACATCTTTCTTTATGAAAATAGATGATAAAATAAAGGAGGCATGTTTTATGTTGATTATGAGATCGGACAGTGTACCTAAATGTTGTCAGGCGGAAGTTGAAAGGCTTAAGAAGAGAGCACTGAAATGCGGTATGAAGATCATTAAAGAGTTTGATCGAACTCTTGATGACGGAACTGAATACAGAACGCTTATTTTCAGAGGACCCAGACTGGCCATGATCAGATATTTTGGAACGGACGTTATTTCTGGTAATTATAAAAAAGGATGTTTATCAGGTTTATTGAAATTGATGTTTTTGTAAAAGAAGACAATAAGAGTCCAGTGCATGGACTCTTAGCGTTTGTTCTTTTCATATTCTTTTCGGATTGATGCAATTGTTTTATCTTTGCGTGTTTTTCTCCCATCCGGATTTCTAATAGTTCCAGGTGGTAAATTGTTTTTCTTTTCGAAAGTTTCAACAGTGCAGTCACTTCTTACAGGTCTGCCCATAACATCCTCCTTTGAATCTTTTGATATATTTCATTATAAGTGTACTGCATTTTTTCGTCAATACAGAATACGCGCAAAAAACATGCCCTTTTATGAAGAGAGAAGGATAAAAGCGCCATTTAGCTTTTACTTTCTCTTTTTCATTTTATCGAAAAAAAGGGGATCAGAATGAACGAACTGGAAAGAAACTACATGCGCCGGCAACTTCAGCATCACGGAATCCTCGGTCAAAAGTGGGGCAAGAGGAACGGTCCGCCGTATCCGCTTAGAGCATCTCAATATTCAGCATCTGAAAAGAAAGCAGGCTGGCGCAAATCCCTTGACAAATCAAAGGGATGAAACCCATACTAAGAGTAACCACAACAGATATGTCGAAGCCGGTAAAGCAGCTGTCTCGACGATGTCAGGCTGCCTGGCCGGAAGCATCGATGATGAGAGCATGCGGATCGGGAAACGGGCTGCTGACAAGTTGCTTGGAAGAAAAACGAGCAGTGATTACGGTGGTACTCATAATTTATCAGAAGATCTTTTGGGTGAAAAAGTAACAGAACCTTTAAAATCCAACCAGTCTATTGCTGGTCGTAATCCCGGAGGTTATCAAAACAACTGTAAAGATGTAAGTCTCGCAGCGTGTTATGCACATTTGGGTTACGGTGATTTAAAAGCGAATGCGAAATCATTCAAAGGAAACTTGACAGACTTTATGGAAGATCGATTTGAGAATGCGGAAGTAAATTATCTGACAGCAGACAGTTCTAATGTTCAGGAACGGTTAAATCGACAGATTCTAAAAAAGTGTTCAGAGGGTGATACGGGAATAGTTGGTATCGGTTTCGATCCTAAATTTTCAAAGGTGGATGCCGGAGAAAACGGACACGCTTTTAACTTTTTTGTAGAAGAAGGACATGTGCTGTTTAAAGATGGACAATCAGATCCGCCGATAGAAGATGCTTCAAAATGGTTCAAATATCTGGATTCTACGAAAGAAGTAGAATGGATAAAAATTGATGAAACACTTATTCCAAAAGCAGGTGCTTTGGAAAAAAGTATGTCTGGACTTTGAAAGGAGATTATATCGTGATGACAGCAAAAGAAGCGTATAAAATCATGGAGAGTAACTTAAAAGAAAATACGTATATTACAGGTATGGCCGAATGCACCAATAATTATGTGTTTGGTGTCATGGAAAGAGGGGATGAAGGTAAATATCGGGATATCAGTGGGTATGATAGTGTTGACAAAAATACCGGAGAAGTTGGGTTTATGCATTTTTTCGATTATGCGGATGAAATTGAAGCAGGAACTTTAAAAGAAATTGATATATCTACATTTCAGCAGGTTTCCTGATAAAGAGTATCCAAACTTTGAAAGGAAGATAATATTATGATAAACCCCAAAGATGCATATGAAATTATGAAAAAAAATTTGAAGGAAAACTTCTATATTGTTGATATGGATGAATGCAGTAATGCTTATGTATTTGGTACTATGGAAAAAGGCGAAGAGGGGAAATATTGTGATATTGGAGGATATGACAAAGTGGATAAAGAAACAGGTGATGTAGGGGTTATGTGGTTATTGGAATGGTTCGCTGAGGTTGAAGCGGGGTCTGTAAAAAGAATCGATATATCCACCTTTCAGCAGGTTTCCTGACAAAGTAACACTAGTTGATCTTAAAACACTGATAAGGAGAGTCTCTCAAACAGAGGCTCTTTTCTTTGTTAAAATGATTGACATCTGAAAAAGACTTTCAAAAAAAAGGAAAATCGCCCCAGGCTTTGGTGGAGCCAAGGACGATTTGGATGTTAAAGTGCTTTAGCAGTTTCCGGTTCAGCAAACAGTTTTTCTGTTTTAAAACCGTGGCTTGCTGCTTTTTTGGTTTGCTTAATTGCAGATCGACCATGCGCTTTGGCAAACCGCCAAGCTTCGGCTGGATGCAAATCTGTGTACGCATCAGCCTGTCTAAGCGTCATGTCAGCAATCTCTTGGTTTGACAGTCTTGCCATAAATTCACCGCCTTTCTATTTGAGAGTCTTTTTCAGATGTCAAAAATTGTTAGCACTCAATCTGATCGAGCGCTAATTGAAGTATAAGTGATTTGGGTTGACAGTAAAGGGTTTCGTAAACAACAGGAGGTGAAAATTCAAAATGTACTTACAACACAGTGCAAAAGGTTCGACCTGGAAAGAACATAAATACATCAAACGGTTAAATGGAACGTATTACTACCCCAAGGACTATAAGGGCAATAAAGAACTTGAAGACTGGGAAAAAACCTTGTACAAGAGTATCGACGAAATACTGGAAAAGAATCCAGGCCTGTTTGATCCGTCTCAGATAACAGACGATAACTGGCAGGATTTCGGTTTGACTCTTGCAGAGTTTGCAGGGATTGACACCGGCAAATTGTCTAAAGAAGAAGTAGAGAGAATGCGTGGCAAAGTGACTGATCATTATTCGAAAAATGAATCGAGCGGTAAACTTTCCAGGGAAGATGTGGACGCGCTCGCCAACGAGGTGATTCGTGGCAATTTTGGAAATGGGGATGACCGGAAAGATCTGCTTGGTGAGAACTATTCCGAGGTTCAGAAAAGAGTGAACGAATTGCTGAAAAAGAGTATGTCTGATGCAGCAACAAAAACCGGAAACGAAGATGCCGAAGCAGATAAAGAGAACAAAGACCGTTCCGGAAGTAAGAAGAAGGTGAATAAACTGTCAAAAAGGAGTAAATCTGCAATGTCTGTAAGAACGAAAAATCAAGCAGCAGGTATCAAGCATTCCTGCTTATATCATCATGGAATCAGGGGACAGCGTTGGGGCGTAAGGCGTTTCCAGAACAGTGATGGAACACTGACCGATGCAGGGAGAAGACGCCTTGGGCAAATCAGTGATAATAACAGAAGAGTAAACTATGACAGCCAGTCCGGGAGAATAGATGACGATCCGGATAACCAAAGAAGAGCCCGGAGTGGCATTCATCAGAGTGCAGCGAGTGATTACAGCAATGTTT
>CAJUQB010000127.1:0-7075 GCA_910588285.1 uncultured Lachnospiraceae bacterium | reverse complement strand
AAGACGGCATCTAATATTGCCAGACAGTCTGCCAACGATAAGCGCCAGAAGGAGATGCAGAAGTTGGATGTTTCAAATATGAGCAACAAGGAACTTCAGGAAGCAATTAACCGTATGAATCTGGAACGAACTTATAAAACTTTATCTACTGAAAACATCAGTTCCGGCCGGGATCATGTTTCTACCATCTTATCTACAGCAGGAGACGTTCTTGCTATCGGAGCTTCCGCAGCAAGTATCATGGTGGCAATTCATAAGTTGTGCAGCTGAGATGATGCCGTGGGAAGGAGAATTCAAAATGAACAGCAGAAGTTATTTGCGGCACCACGGTATTCTTGGGCAGAAGTGGGGAAAACGGAATGGGCCTCCTTATCCGCTTGGCGGCGGCGATTATACACCGGCGGAAAGGAAAGCTATTTATAAGAAAAGAAAACATCCGAACAGCATCTACAACAAGAAACATTTCGACGAGGTTCTGAGAGCAGACAAAACAACGCTCAGTACGTTGTCTTATGACCGCGATCGAACAAAAAAATGCGGATATGTTTTTCGCCGCCCATAACGTGCTGGACAAGCATCAGTATAATGCGCTGTTCAACCGAAAGGTACCGCAGACGTTGTATGACGAAAACGGTAATGATATCGGGACCGGGTATTTTATGAAATATCGGATAAACAATTCTCTCAAACAGAATGTAAAAGTTGCGAGCGAGGATTCCGGAGCGGAAGTTTTCAGAAGTTTGTATAAAAAAGATCGGGATTTTTACAATTTCGTTACGGATAATGAGCGGATGCCGAGTTATTTCGTGAGCGACAAGTACAAGTTTAAGGGTTACCGGGAAGCCAGAGACGTCCTGAAACGGATGAAAAAGGACAATTATGTTCCGTCTGCTGATGAGCTGCAGAAAGTGTACAGAATGTTTAATTATGTTATCCCTTACGATGGGCAGGGGGATACACGTAAGGGGAGGGATGCCTATACACAGAGGACCAAGTTTTTTAATGCATGTAAGCAGGCCGGGTACGGTGCAGTTCTCGATACGAATGACGCAATATACGGAGGTTTTAAAGCGAGATCCCCGGTGATCGTATTCGATATGGATGTTGTCGTTTCTAAGGATGTTTACCGTACAAAAACAAGTGAACAGAGATTTTCGCAGATGGTATTGGTCGGCAGAAAAGTATTAGGATTGTGAAAGAAAAGGGGTGAATAGAGCATGGCATTATCAAACACGGCCACACCGAAGTATTACGGCCGGTTTCGAGATGCCGTAATGAAAGGTGAAATTCCAGTCTGTGAGATGATTTCGATGGAGATGCACCGGATTGACGATCTTATTGCTGATTCGGGCGTCTGGTACGATGATCGGGCGATCGACGGTTTTATTGCTTTCTGTGAGGAAGAACTAACCCTTACTGACGGTGCCGATTTAAGATTGCTTGACACATTCAAGCTTTGGGCAGAACAGATTTTCGGCTGGTATTATTTTGTCGAACGAAGCGTGTATGTTCCGAGCTCCGATGGACATGGCGGGCGGTATGTGCGGAAAAATGTAAAGCGACGGCTTGTCAATAAGCAATATTTGATTGTTGCCAGAGGAGCTGCCAAGTCCATGTACGGATCGTGTATTCAGAATTATTTTCTGAATGTGGATACGTCTACAACGCATCAGATCACAACTGCTCCTACCATGAAACAGGCCGACGAGGTTCTTTCTCCCATCCGAACTGCGATTACCCGTGCTCGGGGGCCGTTTTTTCGATTTCTGACAAACGGATCACTGCAGAATACTACCGGTTCAAAGGAAAACCGTATGAAGCTGGCATCTACCAAAAAAGGTATTGAAAATTTTCTGACCGGTTCTCTTCTGGAAATCAGACCCATGAGTATCAATAAGCTGCAGGGTTTGCGTCCGAAGGTTTCGACAATTGATGAATGGCTTTCCGGGGATATTCGCGAGGATGTTGTCGGAGCGGTTGAGCAGGGAGCGTCCAAACTGGACGATTATCTGATCGTAGCGATGAGTTCAGAGGGAACGGTACGGAACGGAAGCGGCGATACAATCAAAATGGAACTGATGGACATCCTGAAAGGAGATTATTTCAACCCCCATGTGTCCATCTGGTACTACAGACTGGACTCCATTGATGAGGTGGCGGATCCGGCAATGTGGATAAAAGCCAATCCGAATATTGGAAAGACAGTAACTTACGAGACTTACCAGCTGGACGTGGAAAGAGCAGAAAAAGCACCGGCTGCAAGAAATGATATCCTGGCAAAGCGCTTCGGAATTCCAATGGAAGGATATACCTATTACTTTACATATGAGGAAACACTTCCGCACAGAAAAAGAGATTACTGGCAGATGCCGTGTTCTCTCGGAGGGGATCTTTCTCAGGGCGATGATTTCTGTTCTTTTACATTTCTTTTTCCGCTTCCAAACGGCTCATTCGGAGTTAAAACTCATAATTATATCACTGAATTAACTTTGAAAAAACTTCCCGCAGCTATACGTATGAAGTATGATCAGTTCATAGCAGAGGGCAGTTTGATTGTCATGCCGGGTACCGTGCTGGACATGATGGAAGTTTATGAAGATTTGGATAACCATATAGCTCAGTGCGATTACGATGTGCGCTGCTTTGGTTACGATCCTTATAACGCAAAGGAATTCGTGGTCAGGTGGGAATCGGAAAATGGTCCGTTTGGTATAGAGAAAGTTATTCAGGGAGCAAAAACGGAATCGGTTCCTTTGGGGGAGTTGAAAAAACTTTCCGAAGAAAGAATGCTGTTGTTTGACGAAGAGCTGATGACTTATGCCATGGGGAACTGTATTGTTATGGAAGATACGAACGGAAATCGAAAGCTGCTTAAGAAACGGTACGATGCCAAGATCGATGCCGTGGCAGCCATGATGGATGCGTTCGTAGCATACAAACTGAACAGGGAGGCATTTGATTAGGAATTGCGAAAGCAGTTCTTTTTTTTTTTGTTGGAGGAAAATTCAAAATGGAGTTTAATTTACCATCCAGGCTGAAACATGCCTGGAACGCTTTTTTTAACAAGGATCCGACAAGGAGATATGTGGATATCGGCATGGGGTATGCGTTCCGACCTGACAGAATGCGGTTTTCCAGAGGCAATGAGAGATCCATTGTGACATCAGTATATAACCGGATTGCCATGGATGTAGCTTCCGTGGACATGTTTCATGTTCGTCTGGACGAAAATGGCCGCTTTTTGTCTGCGGTTGATTCCGGATTGAATAACTGCCTCACAATTGAGGCCAATCTGGATCAGACAGGCAGAGCGTTTCTGCAGGATGTTGTCATGTCAATGATGGATGAGGGATGTGTTGCAATTGTTCCGACGGATACGGATGATGATCCGGGAATTGGGGTTCCGGGGTCCTTTGACATCGACGCCATGCGGACCGGACAGATTCTGGAATGGTATCCGGAGCATATCAGAGTTCGTGTTTATAACGAGCGCACCGGTCAGAAGGAAGATATCCTCATGGCGAAGAAGTCGGTGGCAATTGTTGAAAATCCGCTGTATGCGGTTATCAATGAACCGAATTCCACTATGCAGCGCCTGATCCGGAAACTGAATCTGCTGGATGTAGTCGACGAACAGAACAGCTCCGGAAAACTGGATCTGATTATTCAGCTTCCTTATATCATTAAGACTGAAGCGAGACGCCGGCAGGCTGAGAGCAGACGTAAGGACATAGAGAACCAGTTACGTGGATCCAAGTATGGAATCGCTTATACCGACGGTACGGAGCGCATCACACAGTTGAACCGCCCTGTTGAGAATAATCTGATGTCCCAGATCGAGTATCTGACAGGTATGCTGTACAGTCAGCTGGGAATCACTCAGGGGATTTTGGATGGTACTGCGGATGAGAAGACGATGCTTAATTATTATAACCGGACGATCGAACCGATCTTATCGGCAATTGCTGACGAGATGAAACGGAAGTTTCTTACCAAGACCGCCCGGTCCCAGCGACACTCCATCGAATTCTTCAGAGATCCGTTTAAACTTGTTCCTGTATCAGAGATTTCTGAAATCGCTGATAAATTTACAAGAAACGAGATTATGACATCAAATGAGATCCGGCAGGTTATTGGAATGAAGCCGTCGGATAATCCGAAAGCGGATGAACTGCGCAATAAGAATCTGAGTGAAACGGCTGCAGACAGGGAAAGCCCCATGGATGTCACACTTGAAGAAACCGTTGAAGAAAACAACAAGACATAGAAGGAGGAAAAAAATTCAAAATGAAGAAATTCGATTTTAGCGGCTGGGCTACCAGGAACAACCTGAAATGCTCTGATGGGAGAACCATTATGCAGGATGCATTTAAGGATAATGACGGGCAGACAGTACCGCTTGTATGGAATCACCGGCATGACGGGCCGTTTAATGTGCTTGGACACGCATTTCTGGAAAACCGTGCGGATGGCGTATATGCGTACTGCACATTCAACGATACCGAACAGGGGAGAAACGCAAAGCTTCTGGTGGAACACGGGGATGTTTCCGCCCTGTCAATTTTTGCGAATCAGCTGAAAGAGCGGGCGTCCAACGTGTTACATGGTGCAATCAGAGAAGTCAGTATTGTGCTGGCCGGTGCAAATCCCGGGGCGTTTATCGATTCAATAGCACTTTCTCATGGTGATGCCGCCGATGGGGAGGCGATTATCTATACCGGAGAATCGATTACGCTTTACCATTCTGACGAAAAGAAAGATGAAGACGATGTCGATCCGGATGAGGATTCGGAGGATGAAGGTGAAGAAACCATCAGGGACGTCATCAACACTTTCAACAAGAAACAGAAAAATGTTTTTTTTGCTGTAGTGGGAGAGATTGCGTCCAGGAAAGATGCTTCCGACAGCAGCGAAAAGGAAGAAAAAAGAGGAGGTAATGAAACTATGAAACATAATGTGTTCGATAACGAGCATACCGGCAGTGACTTTCTGAGTCATGCTGAGCAGGAGGATATTATCAGTCTGGCGAAAAGCAGTCAGGTGGGAAGCTTTCAGACAGCGCTTCAGATTTATGCCGATGAGAACAATCTTCAGCATGATGCTGTGAGCAGCGGAGATGGAAATGTCACTCTGCTGTTCCCGGAATACAAAGATGTGAGGCCGGGCGCCCCGGAATTGATTATCAATGACCAGGGCTGGATTTCCATCGTCATGAAAAAGGTGCATAAGAGTCCGATTTCCAGGATCAGGACCGGTCAGGTGGATATCCGCAAGATTGATGCGCTCA
The DNA here is from genome assembly GCA_910588285.1 of uncultured Lachnospiraceae bacterium. GTDB lineage: Bacteria > Bacillota > Clostridia > Lachnospirales > Lachnospiraceae > 14-2. The sequence goes on along the minus strand of CAJUQB010000127.1, from coordinate 1,788 downwards.
GAGCAAAGGGATACGAGAAAGGTAAGAAAAAGGAACTGACCGGAAACTTCAAGCTGGTCAGAAGAACCACCGACCCCCAGACGGTATATGTGAAGAATGCCCTGCACCGGGATGATATCGTTGATATCACAGATTTTGATTATGTACAGTATTTGTATATGATCGATAAGATGATGCTCAATGAAGAGCTGGCTACGGCAATTATGCTGGGGGACGGTCGTGACGATGGCGATGCCGACAAAATTTCTTCCGAGCATATCAGGCCGATCTGGCTGGACGACGATCTGTATACTCTTCACGTGGATCTGGACATTGCGGCTGCCAGGAAAGAGCTTCAGGGTACGAATACCGGCGCGAACTTCGGAGAAAATTACATTCTGGCCGAAGCGCTCATCAATACGGTTCTGTATGCACGGGAGAACTACAAAGGTACCGGCACTCCCGATTTCTTCTGCACTCCTCATATGCTGAACGTAATGCTTCTGGCAAGGGACATGAACGGCAGGCGGATTTATTCGTCCAAGGCGGAGCTGGCTTCTGCTCTGAATGTTGGCGAGATTGTGACGGCAGAGCAGTTTGAGGGTAAGACCCGTACTACTTCCAACAACAAAAAGAAGAAGCTGCACGGCATTATTGCAAATCTTGCAGATTACTCTCTGGGGGCGACCAAAGGCGGCGAAGTGACCCATTTCACTCAGTTCGACATCGATTTCAACCAGGAGAAGTCTCTGCTGGAGACGAGATGTTCCGGGGCGCTGACCAGAGTCTACTCTGCAATTGCGATTGAGGAAGATGTAACCGAAACCGAACCCGCAGGCGGCGGAACTGTCGCACAGGGTTAAGCAGGCAGGAGGTGAAAATTCAAAATGGCGAAATTTTATGGTGTCATCGGCTACGCTGAAACCGTGGAGACGAAGCCAGGCGTATGGAGACCAAAGATAATCGAAAAGCCCTACTTTGGGGATTTGATGAGGAATACACGCCGGCATGAAGCATCCGGACAGGTCAATGACAATCTTAATATTGCCAACGAGATCAGCATTGTAGCCGATCCGTATGCCTGCCAGAATTTTCACTCCATGCAGTATGTCGAATTTATGGGGTCAAAGTGGAAAATCACAAGTGTGGAAGTCCAGTACCCCAGACTGATCTTGACAATAGGGGGCGTGTATAACGATGGCAAAACCAAGGGAAGCACTACAGACAGTGCTTGAGAGTCTTTTGGGGAGCCGAAATGTGTACTTTCAGCCCCCGGAGTCGATCAAACTTGATTATCCGTGTATTGTGTATGAGCGGAGCGGTATCCGTGCCGATTCAGCGAACAACAAGATATACCGGAAGCACAATCGGTATACGGTAACATACATCGATGGAGACCCTGATTCTGAGATTCCTGATAAGTTGCTGGAACTGGAATACTGCAGTTTTGACCGTCATTTTACTTCGGATAATCTCAATCACGATGTCTTCACACTATATTTTTAAGGAGGTAGCAATTCATGAGTAAAATTAAATGGGACGAAGTAGGTAAGCGTCTCTATGAAACCGGCGTGGATCACGGCGTTCTTTACCCCGCCGTAAAAGCATCTTATCCGAAAGGTGTAGCCTGGGACGGTCTGATTAACGTAAACGAGAGCCCTTCCGGGGCAGAGTCGACACCGCAGTATGCGGATAACATTGAATACCTGAATCTGGTTTCCGCTGAGAAGTTTGCGGCGACCATCGAGGCATACTTCTCTCCCGTGGAATTTGATGAATGCGATGGTTCGGCGGAAGTGGCTCCCGGAG
>CAJUQB010000126.1 GCA_910588285.1 uncultured Lachnospiraceae bacterium | reverse complement strand
ATGAACCAGGATTATACCTGTGTGTACTATGTGATGAATGCCTTCCGTCCCTGGTCTGGGGATCTTGAGCGAATCGACGGCACCCTGTCAGCGATCCTGGGCGTGTCCCATGTACAGCTGGGACGCATCCGTGTGGTGAACAACCCCAACATTGGGATTACCACTACGTCCAAGGAGGTGGTGGAGGGCTGCCAGCGTATGAGGGAGCTGGTGGATCCCTATCTGCAGGTGGAGCTTGCCTGTGTGAAGGAGGAGCTGTACGAGGAGGTGCAGGGCCAAGTGGAAGAGCCGCTGCTGCCCATTCGCCTGTATCTGACCTATGAGTGGCTGAAGGAGGACACCCCGGCGGCCCCTGTGCCGGGGAGAGGTTGAAGAGGATGCCCGCAGCATTTGTGCTGGGGAGAGGCTGAAGGAGGACACCCGCAGCACCTGTGCCGGGGAGAGGTTGAAGAGGATGCCCGCAGCATTTGTGCCGGGGAGAGGCGGATGTCTGCCGCAAGGTGGAGACTATTTATGTGAATAAGCACCTTTGTGCTTAAGGCAGGGGAGTTTTCCCTGCCAATATATTGCAGAATGCATGTTCCTTGCGCTCTGTTGTCAATTACTATAACCAAGAAGGAGGATTTGATCGAGATGGCAAAGGTTGAGATTCGGTCAGAAAGCTGTAAGAGCTGTGGCTATTGCGTTAAGTTTTGCCCAAAGGGCGTATTGGCTGTTGGGGAAAAGGTTAATTCAAAAGGCTACGAGTATGTGGTGCCAGTGAATATGGATGCCTGCATCGCCTGTTGTATCTGTGCAAGGATGTGCCCGGATGCTGCGATCGAGGTATACAAGTAAGGAGGAGAGAGAACAATGGCAAGAGTATTTATGAAGGGCTGCGAAGCGATTGCGGAGGCAGCAGTCAGGGCCGGCTGCAGATTTTTTGCCGGATACCCAATTACACCCCAGAATGAGATTCCGGAATATTTTGCAAGAAGGATGCCAGAGGTAGGCGGCACCTTTGTGCAGGGGGAGTCAGAGGTAGCTTCTATTAATATGGTCTATGGGGCGGCCTCTGCCGGCACAAGATCCATGACCTCCTCCTCCAGCCCTGGGGTTGCATTGAAGAGCGAGGGGATTTCCTACTGCGCATCTGCCCGTATCCCCATGGTATATGCCAATATTTCCAGAGGAGGCCCAGGCGTTGGCTCCATCCAGCCGGCTCAGATGGATTATTTCCAGGCCACCAAGGCATCCGGCAACGGCGGCTTCCGTATGCGTGTTTTTGCGCCCTCCACAGTGCAGGAAGCGGTGGATATGACCTACCGTGCCTTTGATTATGCAGATCAGGACCGCAATCCGGTGCTGATTCTGGCGGACGGGGTAATCGGAACCATGATGGAGCCGGTCGTATTGCCGCAGATGAAGTCCGACGAGGAAGTGGCGGCCATCAAGGAATCCAAGAAGAGCTGGGCCTGCATTGGCCATGAGCTGGATTACGCCCACCGCGCCTGGATCCAGCCGGGCCAGTGGTCGACTGCGGTACAGCAGAAGTGCAATGAGGAAGCAGCAGAGCTCTATGCCTCCTGGGAACCGGAGGTGGAGGAGTACCAGGTGGAGGATGCCGAGATTGTGATCACTGCCTATGGGATATCTGCCCGCATCTCCAAGTCTGTGGTTGACATGCTGAGAAAAGAGGGCATCAAGGTTGGACTGATCCGTCCGGTGACGGTTTACCCCTTCCCCTATGAGGCCTATGACCATATTGATTACAGCAAGTGCAAGGCCGTGCTGGATGTGGAAATGTCCATCCCGGCACAGTTTGTGGAGGATGTGGCTGTGGCCGTGAAGGAGCGCTGCCCCATCGAGACCTGCCTGTGCTCCGGCGGCAATATCATGAGCCGCGACGCAGTGATTGCAGCTGTTAAGAAAATCAACGAAAAGTAGGAGGGTACTGAAAATGGAAAAAGTTTACGCAAGAACAAAAACCATTCAGGACGACAAGGTTTCCGGCTTTTGTCCCGGATGTATGCACAGTACCGTTATCAAATTGATCGGCGAAGTGTTGGAGGAGATGCATCTGGTGGATAAGGCCTCCTGTGTTCTGGGAATCGGATGCTGCGGCTTACATATGGATTATATTGCATACGACAATATCACGGCGCCCCACGGACGGGCCTGTGCTGTGGCAACCGGCATCAAGAGGAGCAACCCGGATTCCCTGGTATTTACCTATCAGGGGGATGGTGATTTTGCCTCCATCGGCCTGGCAGAGTCCATCTCCGCGGCAAACCGGGGGGAGAATATCACGGTTATTTTCATCAATAACGGGATTTATGGCATGACCGGCGGTCAGATGGCCCCCACCACGCTGATTGGCATGAAGGCCTCCACGGCCCCCAAGGGACGGATTGCCGAGGAGCACGGCTATCCCATGCACATGTGCGAGATTTTGAACCAGCTGACAGCCCCCTCCTACCTGGAGCGTACCAGCTGCAACAATCCCCAGAATGTTATGAAGACCAAGAATGCCATCAAGAAGGCATTTCAGAATCAGCTGGACGGGAAGGGCTTTTCCATGGTGGAGATTGTTACCAGCTGCCCCACCAACTGGGGATTGGACCCGCTGGATGCATTGACCTACATTGAGGAGAAGATGCTTCCGGAGTTCCCGCTGGGCGTAGTCAGAGATAAATAGGAGGAAGAATGATGGAAACTAATTTATGCGTAGCCGGCTTCGGCGGCCAGGGCGTTATGACCCTTGGCAAATTCTTGGCATCCGCAACCTGCGATTCTACGGATAAGAACGTAACCTTCTTCCCGTCCTACGGCGCAGAGCAGCGGGGAGGCACAGCCAACTGCTTTGTGGTGATTTCCGACGAGATGGTGGGCGCTCCCCTGGGGGATGTGATGGACGATTTGATCGTCATGAACGGCCCTTCCCTGAACAAGTTCCTGGGCACCTTAAAGCCAGGCGGGAACCTGTTTATCAACAGCTCCATAGTAACCGATGACATTGAGCGGGATGATGTGAAGATCATCAAGGCCCCGGTGACGGAGATGGCCCTGGAAATGGGCAATGCCAAGGTTCTCAATGTGATTATGCTTGGGGTGTATGTAGGCTACACCGAGGTGGTGGCCCCGGAGATTGTGTGGGAAACCATTGAGCACAAGCTGGGCAAAAAGCCCAAGCTCCTTCCGCTGAATAAGGAGGCCTTTGAGAAGGGGCTGGAGATTGGCAGGAGCCAGAGATAGACGGAATACGATATAGCATTAGAGATAGATGGAACGGAATATAGCACTACGGAAAAATGCAGCAGATCACAGTTGTGGTCTGCTGCACGCTCTTTTTAGATGTATTTTTGGGATGCTTCCGCCGATAGGTGATATTGCTCCTGGATCTTAGCCTGGATTGTCTGGGGCGGGATGCCCAAATTTTTTAATATGGAAACGGTTCCTGCGATGCCTTGTTCAATGCCTTCCTTAATACCTTCTTTTTTTATTGTTTTTGCTTCATATTCCAAAACCTTTCCGCCCATAACCGCTTTCACTCCTTCCTTCACAGAATGGTACTTCTTGGCAATATGCTCCAATACTTTGTGTGACATGTCAATGATGGTACATCTTGTATATTCGCTGATGAGCCCTTGATTTAAGAGCTCCTCCAGCTTGTTTTTTATCCGTTCGTATTCCTCCTGCAGGCTTCTAAGCTTTGTCCTGTCTGCTTCATATTCTTCAAATCGTGCTTCGTGGGAAAAAATATAAAAAGGTATTAGGAGCAGTAGATTTTTTTCAAAAATCTCTTCCAGGGTGTATTGCTGTGCTTTTATTACCTGGATACCATATTCTACTGTCCCGCCTGGTGTTACCATCCGGATCTTCAGTGTATCAGGGGTGGATGGCTGGTGCCGTAGATACAACAGGGCAGACTGGGGCAGAGTAACGGTGAGGATATTACCCGCTATCTCCCCTTCATCAAGGGCAATCTGCGTATCGTATTCAAAAAAAACGAACCAGCATGCTGTGATCCGTGCTGCTTTGACATTCCAGATGGTATTTTTTGGTCTCTTTTCCCAGTATCTTAAAATTGGTATCTGTGATCCGTTCCTCCTCATTCCCATCCTGTTGATTCAAAAAGTGTTCATTTGGTGAGAAAATAATTTTTTCCTGCCCGGAATAATGCTCGCCAAATATTTCATTGATTAGAGGGATGATCAGGGGGCTGCAATCGTTCAGCAGGGTACGGAACACGTCGTCATAAGGTGTGCTTGTAATCTTTATATGCTCCATTGGCAGCTGCCTCCTTTTTTATATTGTACCACATCACAGGCATTTACTCAATTAAAAAACAGATTGTCTTAGAGCAATTCAGGATCACGGTATTCTGTGGCTGCCCCAAAGAAAATGCCGCCCAGCGCCACAAGAGATTTGTGTTCCTTTACCCATTCAAGGATGATGGTATTATAATTGGGACAAGGTTAAAAAGACCGTTCCATTAGATGAGGATATGCTGTATAATAGAGTCTGTCATAAAAGACAATCCGTTAAGGAGAAGAAAAAATAATCTGCAAAATAAGAAAATGAGACTTTGCAGATTCGGCGGGCAGGGCGGAGGGTGCTGAGTTTATGAAAGAAGAGGCAGCAAGATGAGGAATACGGATTTTAGTATGCAGTTGGAGCGGGCGGAATGTCCGGAAAAGGTTGCGGAGATGGTGGATAAGACAATAAGGGCCGTTTATCCCCATTATTATCCTTCCGGAGCAGTACAGTTTTTTCTGGATCTGCATAACGAACAGAGGATAAGGGAAGCGCTTGCCAGGGAAGATATATATTTTGCGGTGGTGCAGGGAGAGATCGTAGGAACCGGAAGTATCCGGGGAAATGAGATCTGCAGGCTGTTTATCTTACCGGAATATCAGGCAAAAGGTTATGGAAACAGGCTGATGGATCTTCTGGAGGAAATGGTTTCCCAGAAGTATCAGGTGATACATATTGATGCGTCTTTCCCAGCGGAAAGCATGTATTTGAAACGGGGATACCGGATAAAAACTTATGAAGAGATTAAGACTGGGGGCGGGGATTATCTCTGTTACCATACAATGGAAAAATCCGTCTACAGACCCGGAAGCCAGGGAAAGTGTGGAGCCTGCTTTCTGTGTGACATTTGAGGCTGATATTACAAATTTCCGGCGGAAAGTAAAGGCGCAGAATCTTTCAGAATACGGGGCTGTTCAAAGTGGTTCATGTGCCGCTTCGGGGCATCATGCTTTTGTGGATGGGATACATATGGGCAGTTTGCGGATATGCTCCAGAGATATTTGGAATCATTTTAGGGGCGAAAACATTTATATATTTGTGTAAGGAGAGCTATGAATTTATTACATCTGAATAATGAATCCGAGCATCCGATTTTTACCGGGGCGGACATCCGCCGCCTAATTTGGCCGCTGCTGTTGGAGCAGGTGCTGGTGATGCTGGTGGGACTGGCAGATACCGTCATGGTATCCCAGGTAGGGGAGGCTGCGGTGAGCGGTGTGTCGTTGGTTGACATGATGAATCAGCTGATTTTTTCCATCCTGTCGGCTCTGGCCACCGGAGGGGCAGTGATTACCGCCCAGTATATTGGAAAAAAGCGGCGGGATAAGGCCTGTGAGACGGCGAATCAGCTGCTGTATGCAGCCCTCCTGATTGGGCTGGTGATTATGGGGCTGTGTATCGGCCTGCGGGGACCCATGCTGCGGTTGTTTTTTGGAAGCATTGAGCCCCAGGTGATGGAGGCGGCTCTGATTTATCTTGTGGTATCCGCTGTTTCCTATCCCTTCCTGGCCATGTACAATGCGGGGGCGGCCCTGTTCCGCTCCATGGGCAAATCCAGGGTGACGCTGTGGGTGTCCCTGTTTATGAATGGGGTCAATCTTGTATTTAACGGAGTATTTATCTTCGGCTTTCAGCTGGGAGCGCTGGGGGCAGGCCTGGGCTCCCTGATTGCCCGGGCGGCAGCGGCCCTCCTGATCAATGGGCTTCTGATCGGCCCAGGGCATGAGATACGCTATGTGAAGCCGGCCCGTCCCTGGATCCGGACGGCGGAGCTTAAGCGGATCCTTTACATAGGGATTCCAAGCGGCCTGGAGGGCGGAGTTTTCCAGCTGGGGCGGATCCTTGTGGTGTCTATCATAGCCACCTTTGGCACGACACAGATCGCGGCCAATGCGGTGGCCAACAATTTTGACGGGATCGGGGTAATTCCCGGCAATGCCCTGATGCTGGCTATGATTACCGTAGTGGGCCAGTGTGTGGGGGCCGGAGAATATCAGCAGGCGGAATACTATACGAAGCGGCTGATGGTGATTGCAATTGCGGCTTTCCTGGTGTGGGACAGCCTGATCCTTCTGACCCTGCCCTGGACGATCCAGGTATATAACCTGTCGGCGGATACCCTGGCTCTGGCCCGGCTTCTGGTGACCATCCACAATAGCTGCGCCATTGTGCTGTGGCCCTTCTCCTTTGTGCTGCCCAATGCGCTTCGGGCAGCCAATGACGTCAAATACCCCATGGCTGTATCCATGTTTTCCATGATGGTATTCCGGGTTCTGTTCAGCGTGATTCTGGGGCAGTATTTTGGCATGGGGGCAGTAGGCGTATGGATTGCCATGCTGCTGGACTGGGTGTTCCGGGGGACCTTCTTTGTGCTGCGGTTTCATGGAAGAAAGTGGCAGAGGATGAAGCTGGCGGAATAAGTGTGAAGGGCACAGCCCCCGCTTTTTAAGCGGGGGCTGCAGGCTTACAGCTTGATATAAGGATTCAATCCCTCCGGCATGTCCGGGTCGTGTCCCAGCTCCAGGGCTTTGCAGAAGGCCAGCACCTGGCAGAGGTTGATCAAGGCCAGCCCCCAGACCGGGAAATGGGAGACAGCGTCCAGGGAAACGTGGAAATCCGAGCCCCAGAAGTCCTGGTCCTTCAGACCCAGCGTGATGACGAAGGCGCCGTTTTTGCGGATATCGGAGATCATTTTTGCCTGCTGAAGCTCCTCTGTGGGATTCAGCAGTGCAATCACAAGCTTGTTGGGTGCTGCCACAACAATGGGGCCATGGCGGTAGTCCAGCAAATGAAAATGCTCTCCGGGAATCATGCTGATCTCTGTAAAGGCCAGCCCTCCCTCGCTGGCGATGCCGCAGACCTCGCCGTCAGCCAGGAGCGTGACATTGTCCCAGCCGCCGGCAGCAATGCGCCGGCAATCCCCATGAAGCCCGGTAAGGTATTGGGGCTGCATCCGGAAGAATTGAGAGAAGCTGTCGATCAGAGGCTCATCCTCCCTGTAAAAGGCATACAGCATCATGAGGGAATAGTAAAAGTTGGAGATCGTCCGGGTCTGGCAGACACTTTGGTCAAAGGCCCAGGGGATGGTAAGAGACAGCTCCAGCAGAGCTTCCAGGGTGCAATCCCGGGAGGCCAGGATACCTAAGGTCCGAAAATCCGCCTGTTCCCGCATGGCCTGCAGCGTCAGCACAATCTCGCTGGTCTCTCCGGAGCGGGAGGTGACAATCACCAGGGAATCGGCAAATATGTGTTGATAGCGCTTCGGTTCCAGAAGCACCTCACCGCCGGCCAGGGCTACTGCCTTTTGATCCGTATGCAGGGAAAAGGCGGCAGCGCCGCTGCAGCTTAGCATATAGCCGGAACCGCAGCCCAGAAAGATCAGGCTGCTGCAGGGCTGCTGCAGAGCCTGGCGCAGCTCGTCCCGGTGGGCCATCAGAAGCTCCCGGGTCTTGTCCAGTGCTTCTGTCTGTGAAAATATTTCTTGTTTAATGACTTCCATTGAAATCCTCCTTGTGATAAGTACCTGAGCAGTCAGGTATGGTTGTTGGCGCTGTGGACTGTAGGCGGGCTGCCAGTTCCTCTGCCCCCTTTTTGGAAATTTGCTGCATTGCCAGCAGGATTCCGCCATAGTCAGGAGGGAGAAGGGGCGGTATCAGCCGGGCGGGCAGCCGGGCAGTGAGGGGAGTGAGGGCAGGGAGGATCAGGCTTCCTTCGGAAAAAAGCCCCCCGGAGTAGGAGATTCGAACCTGGTCCCCAGCCGGAAATAAGGCACGGTAAACGCCCAGCAGCGACAAATACAATTCCTGGGCAGCGGAGGCAAAAGCCTCCTTTGCACCGGGATCTCCGGCCAGGGCAGCCTCCCGAAGCAGCAGCTGGAGGGCAGCGGTTTTTCGGCGGTTCCCGGCCAGCTGCCTATCGTAATAGGAAATGATGTCACTGTCCTTATCCAGGGACAGTCTGCTTTTCAGCAGGGAATAGAGGGCATCCCTGGGGGCCCTGCCGTCTGCCTGCCGGGCAAACAGGGACAGAGCCTGCATTCCCAGCCAATAACCGGAGCCTTCATCGGAAAAGGCCGGATGCCAGCCATTGCTGCGGGCTGTCTGGCCTGCGGCATTTTGGCCAATGGCAATGGCTCCGGTTCCGGCAACCAGGTGAATGCCGCAGGAAAGGCAGAGGGAACCGGCAAAGCCAAGCTCCACATCATTGTAAATGCCCACACTGGAGCCAGGCAGGAGACCAGTAAGTCCGGCAGCAATCTCCCGGTCAGCCTGGGGATATTCCCCATAGCAGGGGATCCCGAAGGCAGCGGCAAGAATGTCTTCCGGGGAGCAGCCGGCCAGCAGAAGAAGCCGGTCAATGCCAAAACGAATCAGCGACAGAACACCGGAAATCCCAAGCTGCGTGTGGGAGCAGCCGCCGCACTGGAAGGAGGCGGCAGGCTCTCCCTGTGCTGTTGTCAAAAGCCAGGCGGTCTTGGTGCCGCCTCCATCCATGCTGAGTAAATATTTCATCCGGGCATCCTTTCTGTGAGTCTCAGTCCAGATCAATGGTATAGGAAAAAAAGTCAGTCTTGATCATGGTGATGGTGTATTCAATGATCTGTGCCTTGGAAAAGGTAGTACGCTCATTTCGTATTGCGGTGTCAGAGACCGCCACACCCAGCAGCAGGGCGTCCTCAGAGTCAAAGGGAACGGCTGTCAGGGTTTCCCTGGCATGCTCTGGGATGATATTAAAGGACTGCATGGTCTTGTAGAGTCCCTTTTCCTGGATCAGCTCAGAGGTCATATCCGGATACAGTGCGCAGGGGATATAAGAGGTCTCCACCGCATAGGGGATGTCCGAGGCGTAGAGACAGCGGATCAGCTCGTACACCTGCCCATCCTCCGGAAGCTGTAGCACATCCTGCACCGTTCCCTTGGCTGTGAGCTTCTTAAAGGAAAGGATCTTGTTGTGGGGGACATAACCCTGGGCCCGGATATTCTCACGGAGGGTATAGAGCTTGGTCAGCTTTCGCTCAATGGGGCGGACGGACACAAAGGTCCCCTTGCCCTGAATCCGGTAAATATAGCCGTTCTTTACCAGCATATTCAGAGCATCCCGCACTGTGATCCGGCTTAGGTTGTACCGCTGGCAAAGCTCCCGCTCCGTTGGAATGCATTCATCCGGCTTCCATTCACCGGAGGCTATCTTGTTGACCAGAATCTCATAAAGCTGGCTGTATTTAAAGCGATGCTGACTCTCTTCTTTTTTGGGCATATGGCAGGCTTCCTTTCGTTTGCATTCTAGCGCATGTTTGAAAATTCAAATACGCTCTAACATATTCTATTTTTATTATACCGAAAAATGATTCCCTTGTAAATTGTTGTATTATTATTAAAAGACAAATTTAAGATGTATTATAATAATAAGACAAAAAAGAAATTAAATCAAGAACAAAGAGAAAAAACGTCATTATTCACATAAAAAGAATGTAAAACAGAGGAAAATAGCTTGAAATATTAGATATAAATGCTGAAAAATGATATTTGAATGAAAAATGTATTGCAATAAAAATGCAAATGATATATAATTTTAATACAACTCAAGGAGGGCGTGGACAGAGGATTCGCAGGGAGGGAGAAGGAAGAAGAATTTGCCGAGGGAAACAGACGGAGTGATTCCCAGGAGGAAGCAGGAAGAATATTTTACAGAGGGAAGTAGGAAGAAGCATTTACTAGGGGAAGCAGACAGAGTTTGACAAGGAGAAAGGAGGAGAATGGAGGAGACAGCGGAAGCGGATTATTTTTAGGAGAAGTGCAAAAAATGTTACGGATTAAGTGAAAGGAAGAAGAGCGATGATAAAAAAGAAAAAAACGATAGCACTTTTGTTGGCAGGCGCCATGCTGGCATCTGCGGCGCTGGCTGGCTGCGGGGATTCCGGAAATGCCTCCAGGGAGAACAGCCAGGGGAATCAGGAAGGCCAGGGCGGCCAGGAGGGCCGGCCGGAGGATGGCAGCGGCCAGGAGGGGCAGCCGGACGGCAGCGGCCAGGCAGGAGGAGAGGGAGGAACGGTTACCATGTGGATGCACAATGGGCCAGCCTTTGTGGATGCAACCAAGGCGCTGGCAGAGCGGTTCCAGGAGGAAACCGGCATTTCTGTGGATATCCAGATTTTCCCCTATGATGTGATGAGCCAGAAGATGCAGGCTGCCTACTCCGCAGGCAATGAACCGGATATCATCCAGGCCTTTGGCTCCTGGCTTCCCCCCTATGTGAACCAGGGGATGCTGGCAGCCGTTCCCGATGATTTTGCTGCCGCCTTTGATACGGACTTTTTTGAGGGCGCTACCGAAGGGCTGAAAAAGGACGGCAGATATTACGGCGTGCCTATGGAGCTTCAGTGTGAGTACGGCCTGTTTTACGTGCCGGAGAAGGTAAAGGAAGCTGGTATTGAGGACGGGAAGCCGGACAATTTCGAGGAGGTTGTACAGGTTGGAAGGAACGCTGCCAGGTTTAACGGGAATGTGCTGGAATATGGCGGCCTGGAATTCGACAATGGCGACAATGTGGCCCAGCTGTTCCTTTCCTGGATCCTGCAGTATGGCGGGGAATTCTGGGATGAGTCAGGAGTCCACATGAAGCTTACGACAGAAGAGGGCCAGAAGGCCTGGCAGAGGCTGGTAGATCTTGTGGCAGTAGATCGGGTGACAGACTTAAAGCATGTTACGCCGGAGCTTGGAACGGATATGTTCTTCTTTAACCAAAAAGCCGCCCAGCTGGTCAAGGGCTCCTGGGCCTCTGCCTATGAGGAACAGTTTGACTTCCACGACTGGGAATACTGCTTCTTCCCGGCAGTGGAGGGCGACATACCTACATTCGTGGTTGAAACAGGATGGACCTATGTGGTTTCAGAAAACAGCGCCAGCAAGGACAATGCATTTAAGTTTGTAGAGTTCTGCCTGCGGCCGGAGAATGCCATGGAATTCAACATGGCAACCATCACCATTCCGGCCCTTAAGGCAGTGGCAGAGGATCCGGCCTTTACCGATGCAAAGGAAAATGTCAGGTTCAAGGATCAGTACCAGTATCTGAAGTATTCCCGGAACGTAGGCCCGGTGCAGGATATGGATTTTGTGAAAAAGCTGGTGCAGGATACCTTAAGGGGACAGGTAGACGGAAGCTACACAACGGAAAGCGCTCTGGAATATATGGAGACAGAGATTAATAAGCATATAGATACCCTGCTGTCACAGGCAGGATAGGGGAAGGTATTTTCAAGAGGCTGTGTACAGAAGAAATGGAAGGGTCCGGCAGGGGCCCTTCCAGAAAGAAAGGAGGCGCACAGATGGACCGGGTGAAAAATAAGCGGAGCAGATTGGGGGTCAGGCAGAGAAATTTTATTCTGTTGGGGCTGATACCGATTTGCGCAGCCTTTTTTGTGTTTTTCATTTTACCCATTGGATACAGTATGGTGATGTCCCTGTTTAATTACAGCGGGTTTGGAAATGCCCCCTTTGTGGGAATGAACAATTATAAAACTCTTCTTCAGGACAAGGAATTTTTGGGGGCTTTGAAAAATACCGTTATTTTTGTGCTGGCAGCCGCAAATATAAATATTGTGGCGGCTACCATGATTGCTGTGCTGATTAAGTCGGTCAGGCGGCGCCGGATGAAATCCTTTTTCCGGGGGTGGTTTTTCCTGCCAGCCGTAATTCCCATGGTTGCCTCCTCCTATGTATGGAGCATCATGTTCCAGCCAAGCTCCGGAATTATTAACCGGTTCCTTGCATTCTTTGGGCTGGGCCCCTTCAATTGGCTGGGAGAACGGACGCTTGCTCTGCCGGCGGTGATTGTGACTACCCTGTGGTGCGATCTTGGATACAATATCCTGCTGATCCTGGCAGGGCTGGATGAGATCCCCGCAACGTTTCTGGAGGCCGCATCCATAGATGGAGCAGGCAGTATGCAGCGCTTT